>NZ_JBIRGD010000002.1:380017-587810 GCF_044327805.1 Streptomyces sp. NPDC018019
CTTACCATCGCCGTTGAAGTCACCGGCCACCGGCTTACTGCGCTCCCAGTTCCAGCTACCGGTCGTACGGTCGTCGTTGTCCCACACGCGCTTCGGGCCGCGGATTCCTCCCTCGTAGGAGTAGAGGATGTGGAAGGCGGTGTGGTTGCCGCCCTGATCGTCCTGGCCCTCGTTGTAGAGAATGCCGAGGTCGGCCTTACCGTCGCCGTTGAAGTCACCGGCCACCGGCTTACTGCGCTTCCAGTTCCAGCTACCGGTCGTACGGTCGTCGTTGTCCCACACCTTCTCGGGCGCCTTGAACCCGGAACCGGTACTGATGAACTCGTACAGGGTGGTGATGTTGCTGCCGGAGCTGTTCTGGCCGTTGTTGTACAGGACCGCTATGTCCGCCTTGCCGTCACCGTTGAAATCGCCGACGCTCAGCTTGCTGCGGTCGGCGTTCCAGCTCCCGGTGGCGGCGTTGTCGTTGTCCCACACCTTCTCGGGCGCCTTGAACCCGGAACCGGTACTGGTGAACTTGTACAGGGTGGTGATGTTCTTGCCGGAGCTGTTCTGGCCGTTGTTGTACAGGACCGCTATGTCCGCCTTGCCGTCGCCGTCGAAGTCGCCCGTGGTGGTCGTGGGCACGGCCTTGTTGGCGACAAAGAATCCGGCGGCCGCGGAGACCGGACCGGCCTGTCCGGCGGCGTTCTTCGCCCGAACGGTCAGCTTGTGCGGGCCATCGCCGAGTTCGGTGGTGTCCAGTGAGGAGGCGAAACTGTTCCCCTTGCTGGCGACGGAGTCGACCAGCTCACCGTCGATGTAGAAGTCCGCGCCCGTTGGTGTACCGACGCTCTCCGCGACCGAGGCGGTCATGGCTACCTGGCCGTCCAGAATGGCGCTGTCCGAAGGCCCGGTCACGGTGGCGACGGCGGGTGACGCGGACGGAGCCCCCGGATCGGTCTCGGGGTTCACCGGACCGTCGACGATCTTCTTGTAACGGTATGCGCGGTACGTGCTGACCGGGTGGCCGGACAGCATGGAGGCGTTGAAGTTGCCCACGTAGCGCTGGGTCGGAACACTCCGACCGCTCTCCGAGTAGTAATAGAAGGTCTGGGCCGACCGGTCTTTCCAGCCTGCGAACAGAACAACATGGGTGTTGGTGTCGTTGAGGATGTCACCCGGCTGCAGCTCCGACCGGCTGATCTGCGTCGACACATCCCGCAGGCTCCAAGTGTTGCGGCTCTCCGGAAGCTGCCAGGCCATGGATATGTAGCCGGAACAGTCCTGGCGGTAGCGGCCTCCCGTCTTGGAGTCCTGCCACCAGCTGTAAGGCGAATTGAGCCCGTTCGAACTGTACGGGACACGGGCGTCGGCCCAGACTCTGGCCCGGTCGATCACCTGCTGCCGGGTCACCTGACCACCCGGGGCGGCACCATGGCCCATCGTCCCGGTCGACGTCACCGCGCGGTAGCCGGCCTGGACCGAATCCGCGTGCGCGGTGCCGGTCACCAGGGCAACGGATGCGATCGCGGTGGTGAGAAGCATGGAGGAACCGCGGAGCGCGGCTTTCCTCACGGACATACGTGTCTCCAGAAATGCGAAAGTTGCAAGAAAAAAGAAAGCTGCGGAACTGATGCCACAACACGTCAGGAGGCTGGATCGGAACGGTGCGACACCGGCCGGAACGTAGTGGGCTCAGGCAGCGGGAACGGCGAAACCGTAAGCGGCGAGAGGCTCCTCGGCCCGGGCCAGCAGGACATGCATGTGCCGCAGGCCGTACGGGGCGCCATCGGCCCGTACGAAGAGGAAGAGGTCCAGTCCGCCCTCGACGGACCGTGCTCGGATGTGTTCCAGGCCGTCGGAAGGGACCGCGTGCGCCCACAGCAGATCGTGGACGAGGGCGGCCTCCTCTTCAGAGACGGGCTCGTTGTCGCCGCGCTCGAAGCGGACGTGGAACACCTGCACCGACGATCAATCCCAGCTGATCACGTTGCGGACGGCGCCGGTCATGCGACCGGCGTCACGACCCGCCGTACCCGCAACTCCGTGAGCGGAGACAGCGGGAGCAGTGAACGGGACGGTCGCAAGCGGCCGGAGAGAACACAGCATGAAGGGCTCCGATGCACGAGTCGATGTCAGAAAACGGGGTGGCTTGCCGGTGCACTGGGCCGGCATTCACGGTCCTCGACCGGGGGCACGGTCGGCGTCACGGTTCCGCCTCTCCTGCCCGGTCAGTCCGATCCTGCCGCTCCCTCCCCCCTGCCGGAAGAGATTTCCGCTGGCACTAAAGCGCCAGGCACCTTGGTGACATTTGTGCGCCCCTGAGCGAGATCGCATAAAATCGGCCGACCGACGGCCGTGACCTGCCGGTTCCGGTGCAGGACGAGGGGAAAAGGAATGCTGGAAGCGCTGGGGCTGGATGCTCACGCCGAAACCGTCTACCGGGGGATGCTGGCGAATCCGACGAGCGGAATCACCGAGCTCAGCGTGCTACTGGGCCTGCCCGAGAGGCAGGTGAGAGACGGGCTGGACCGTCTCGTGGATCTGAACCTCCTGCGGGCCTCCCGCGATGCCCCCGGAGCGCTGCGGCCCGTCAGCCCCGAGTCGGGACTGGAGGAACTGCTCCGGCGTCAGGAAGCCGACCTCTTCCGCCGGCAGCAGGAGCTGATACAGAACAAGGCGGCCGCGGCCCGGGCCGTCGCCGAATTCGCCGGCCTGCGCCCGGCCACGGAATCCCAGCATGCGGAGCGACTGGTCGGACTCGACGCCATCCAGTCCCGTCTGGAGATCCTCAGCCGGGAACTGAGGCACGAGTGCCTTTCGATCATGCCGGGCGGCGCCCAGTCCCCGGCCAGCCTCGACGCCTCACGGCCACTGGACGAAGACGCGCTGGCCCGCGACATCCGGATGCGGGCCCTCTACCAGGACGCCGCCAGAAACGATGCGGCAACCTTCGCCTACGCGCAGTGGACCGTGACGCGGGGCGGTGAGGTGCGCACCAGCGCCGTGCTGCCGCCCCGGTTGCTGATCTTCGATCGCACCACCGCCGTGGTCCCGATGGATCCGGCGCAGTCCCGTCAGGGAGCCCTGTGCACCACGGCCCCCGGCATCGTCGCCTCCCTCGTCGCCCTCTTCGAACTGACCTGGGACTCCGCTGTGCCCCTTGAGTACTCCCGAAGGAGACGGGCGGACGAGGACGGGATCACTTCCGGAGAAAAGGAACTGCTCAAGCTCCTCGCATCCGGTCTGACCGACGAGGCGGCCGGCAGACGGCTCGGGGTGTCCCTGCGTACCGTACGCCGTCAGATGGCCTCCCTTATGGAACGCCTGAATGTGACCAGCCGTTTCGCCGCCGGGCTCAAGGCCGGCCAGCGCGGGTGGCTGTGACGCGCACGGCCGTGGACGAGACCGGCCTGCGCTGCGGCAGCCGCGCAGCCGGTCCCACCGTCGCCGGCCACGGCGCGTGAGGCCGGGGAACGGTACGACAGCGCAAGTACCGGAGGACCGGCAGACGCCTCACACCCCGTGCCACACCGTGGTCGCGTTGCAGAATTCGCGGATGCCGTGGCCCGCCAGTTCGCGGCCGTAGCCGGAGCGTTTGATGCCGCCGAAGGGGAGGGCGGGGTGGGAGGCGGTCATGCCGTTGAAGAAGACGCCGCCGGCTTCGAGGTCGCGGACGAGGCGGTCCTGTTCGGCCTCGTCGCGGGTCCACGCGTTGGAGCTGAGGCCGAACGGGGTGTCGTTGGCGGTGCCGATCGCCTCGTCCAGGTCGTTGACGCGGTACAGCGTCGCGACCGGGCCGAACGCCTCCTCCCGGTGGATGCGCATCTGCGGTGTGATCCCGGCCAGTACCGTCGGCTCGTAGAACCAGCCGGCGGCCGGCTTCTCCGGGCGTTTGCCGCCGCACAGCGCCGCCGCGCCCCGCCGGACCGCGTCGTCCACCAGTTCCTCCAGGTCGGAGCGGCCCTGCTCGCTCGACAGCGGGCCGACATCGGTCGTCTCCTCCATCGGGTCGCCGACGGTCAGGGCGGCCATCCGCTCGGTGAAGCGCACCGCGAACTCGTCGTAGACGTCGGTGTGCACGATGAACCGCTTGGCGGCGATGCAGGACTGACCGTTGTTCTGCACGCGCGCGGTGACCGCGGTGCGGACGGCCGCGTCGAGGTCGGCGGACGGCAGCACGATGTACGGGTCGCTGCCGCCCAGTTCCAGCACCGTTTTCTTGATCTCGTCGCCGGCGACGGAGGCGACCGAGCGGCCGGCCGGTTCGCTGCCGGTGAGCGTCGCGGCGGCGACCCGGCGGTCGCGCAGGATCTTCTCGATCTCGCCGGAGCCGACCAGCAGGGTCTGGAAACAGCCTTCGGGGAAGCCCGCCCGGCGCAGCAGGTCCTCCACGTACAGCGCGGTCTGCGGCACGTTCGAGGCGTGCTTGAGCAGACAGGTGTTGCCCGCCATCAGCGCGGGCGCGGCGAAGCGGATGACCTGCCAGAGGGGGAAGTTCCACGGCATGACGGCGAGGACGGTGCCCAGCGGCCGGTAGCGCACGTAGGCGCGCGCGGCGCCCGCGTCCTTGACGTCGCCGGGGTCGGGTTCCTCGTCGGCGAGGAGTTCCGCGGCGTGCGCGGCGTACCAGCGCATCGCCTTGGCGCACTTGGCGACCTCCGCGCGGGCCGCCGCCAGCGGCTTGCCCATCTCGGTGGTCATGGTGCGGGCGATGCCGTCCTGGCCCGCCTCCAGCAGGCCGGCGGCGTTGCGCAGCAGTTCGCCGCGTTCGGCGAAGGTGGTCGTCCGGTAGCTGCGGAACGCCTGCGCGGCACGGGCGAGCCGGTCCTCGATGCCGTCCGCATCGAGCGCGTCGAAGGTCCGGAGCGTCTCGCCGGTGGCCGGGTTGACCGTGGCGATGGCCATGGGTGCACCTCCCGTGGGGTCGGGGTGGGCGGAAGGGGAAGCGGGGCCGGGCGGGTCCGCACGCGGCTGCGTGACCGGGCCCGCCCGCGCGCTACGTGAGCGGTCCGGGAGCCGGTGACGGGTCCGGTACCGGGTCGGGCCCCGGCGGGCGCGGTACCGGGTCGGGGGACGGCGTCGGCGGCTGCGGTGCGGGGGGCGGGGGCGTGGGGTCGGGCGGCCCGGGCGTCGGCGGCCCCGGCGTGGGTCCGGGCGCGGGGCCCGGCCCCGGTCCCGGCTCGGGTCCGCCGGGCCCCGGGGGCGGGGTGGGTGCCGGTGGTACGGGGTCCCGCTCCTGTTCCGGCTCGCTCGTACGGTGTGGTGTCGGTTGCCGCTCCACAGCAGACCTCCTGGGTCGGACGTCACGTGGTTCTCCGGCCCCGGTACCCGGGTTTCGCCGGTCTATCGCCCCGGCGCACGGTGGATTGCGCGCCGGGCGGCGACCACCGCGCCGATCCGCGGCCCTCGCCCCGAGCCTGCGACCACCGCGCCGCCCCGCGGCCACCGCGCCGGTCCGCGGCCCCCCACACCGCCCTGCGATCACGGCCCGGCAGCCCGGGACCACCCCCGGGCGAGCCACGGCCACCGTACGGGCGAGCCCGACCGCCTACGGCGAGCCGGGACCGGATGCCCCGCCCCAGCGCCCGTGACCCGCTGCGCAGGCCCGCGGTGCACGTTCCGTGTCGTCCGGTTCGTTCGCCGCCGCCCGCGCCCGTGAGCCCTACATTGCGTCCATGACCTCCGCGAGGACCCTGACGACCATGGCCTGCGCGGCCGCGCTCGCCCTGGCCGTGCCCGCCGCCGCCCCGGCCGTACCCCGCTCCCCCGGCGCCCCGGCCACCGCCGCAGCGGCCGGCCGTCCGCTGCCCGCCCGGATGGCCGACACCGGCGGCGGCCGTCAGCTGATCACGGCCCGCGCCCCGGACCTGCGCGCCACGACCGGCACGGTCAGCTGGTGGCAGCGGTACGGCCACCGCTGGCACCGGGTCGGTACGGCGCCCGCGCGCTTCGGGGCGAACGGGCTGGCCGAGGGCCGGACCCGCGAGCAGGGCACCTCGACCACCCCCACCGGCCTGTACGACCTGCCGTTCGCCTTCGGCCTCGCGGAGGCGCCGCCCGGCACGACCGTCCCCTACCGCCCGGTGCGCGCCACGTCCTGGTGGTGCCAGGACAACGCCTCCACCGCCTACAACCGGTGGGTGGACCCCCGGCCGCGGGACTGCGCGGCGCGGGAGGCCGAGCGGCTGGCCGGCTATCCGACGCAGTACAGCCGGGCCCTGGTCATCGGCTTCAACTACCACCGTCCGGTGCGCGGCCGTGGCGCGGGCATCTTCCTGCACGTCAACGGCCGGGGGGCGACGGCGGGCTGCGTGTCCGTACCGGCCCGTGCGATGGCGCGCATCGTGTCCTGGGTGAAGCCCGGCGCGCGCCCGCACATGGCGATCGGCACGGACTCCGGTCCCACGGCGATCACCCGCTACTGACCGGGCCGGGCGTCGCCACGAGGGGGAAGTGGCAGGCGACACGGTGTCCCGGCCCGGCCGGCTCGGTGGGGCCGGGCTCGCTCTCCGCGCAGCGCGCGCGGGCCGCCGGGCAGCGGGTGCGGAAGCGGCAGCCGGAGGGCGGGGCGGCGGCGGAGGGCGTTTCGCCGGTGAGAGGGGCGCCCGGCGCGGGGGCCGTCGGGTCGGGCGCGTTGACGGTGTCGAGGAGACCGCGGGTGTAGGGGTGCAGGGGGCGTTCGAAGACGTCCCGGGCCGGGCCGGTCTCCACCAGTTTTCCCAGGTACATGACGCCGACGGTGTCCGCGAGGTGCCGGACCACGGCCAGGTCGTGCGAGATGAACAGGTATGTCAGCCCGCGGTCGCGTTGCAGGTCGCGCATGAGGTTGAGGATCTGCGCCTGTACGGAGACGTCGAGCGCGGAGACCGGTTCGTCGGCGACGACGAGGGCCGGCGAGAGGGCGAGCGCGCGGGCCAGTCCGAGGCGCTGGCGCTGGCCGCCGGAGAATTCGTGCGGATAGCGGTCCGCCGCACCGCGCGGCAGGCCCACGTCGTCGAGGAGTGCGGCGACCCGCCGCAGCTGCCCGGCCCGGTCGCCGATGCCCTGGATGACCAGCGGCTCGCGCAGGATCGTTCCCACCCGCATCCGGGGGTCCATGGACGCGTAGGAGTCCTGGAACATCAGCTGTACGTCGCGGCGGTGGGCGCGCAGTTCCCGGCGGTTCAGGGTGGCGATGTCCCGGCCCGCGAAGCGGATCGCGCCGTCCGACGGCGGCTCCAGGCCGACGACCAGCCGCCCGAGGGTGGACTTGCCGCAGCCGGACTCGCCCACGATGCCGAAGGTCTCGCCGCGGGTGACGGTGAGGCTCACCCCGGCGACGGCGCCGACCTCCCTGGCGCCCTTGCGGCGGGCGAAGGGCCCGGCGTGCAGGGCGTACCGCTTGGTGACGCCGTCGAGGTCAAGGAGGACGGCACGGTCGGCGGGCTCGGTGGTCCGGCCGTCCGGTACGGCTTCGACGACGGCCCGGCCACCCGGTCCGGACCCCGCGTCGGGCCGCTCGCCGGCCGGGTGGAAGCACGCGTAGGCGTGGTCCGCGTCGCCCGCCAGGCCGGGTTCCGCCGTACGGCACTCGGCGGTGGCGTGGGAGCAGCGCGGCGCGAAGCGGCAGCCGGCGGGGCGGGTGAGGAGCGCGGGCGGCAGGCCCGGGATCGTGGCGAGGGTGGTCCGTTCGCCCGCGGCGCGTTCGGGGAGGGCGGCGAACAGGGCTTCCGTGTACCGGTGCCGTGGCGCGGCGAAGAGGCCGCGGACCCCGGCGCGTTCGGCGATCCGGCCGCCGTACATCACCGCGACCCGGTCCACCCGCTTGGCGATGACGCCGAGGTCGTGGGTGACCAGGATCATCGCCATGCCGAGGCGGGCCCGCAGGTCGTCGATGAGCTCCAGGATCTGGTGCTGGGTGGTGACGTCGAGGGCGGTGGTCGGCTCGTCGGCGATCAGCAGCGCGGGCTCGCACACCAGGGCCGTGGCGATGGCGACGCGCTGCCGCATACCGCCGCTGAGCTGGTGCGGGTAGTTCTTCATCCGCTCGGCGGGCTGCGGCATGCCGACCAGCCGCAGGGTCTCCTCGGCCTTCTCCCAGGCCTGCCGCCGGGTGATCTCCCGGTGCAGCAGCAGTGGTTCGGCGACCTGGGCGCCGATGGTCATGGTGGGGTTGAGGGAGGTCAGCGGGTCCTGGAAGACCATGCCGATGGTGTTGCCGCGGACGTCCCGCAGGACCGGTTCGGGGGCGGCGGCCAGGTCCACCGTGCCGTCCGTGCCGGGACCGCCGCCCCGGTAGAGGATGCGGCCCCCGGTGATCCGGCCGCCTCGGGGCAGCAGGCCCAGGACGGACAGCGCCGTCATGGTCTTGCCGCATCCGGACTCGCCCACGATGCCGAGGGCTTCGCCGGGGGCGAGGTCGAAACCGACGCCGTCCAGGGCGTGCACCGTGCGGTCGCGGCCGGTGATCTCGACGTGCAGGTCCTCGACGGCCAGCAGCGGCGCGGCGGCACCGGACGCCGGGCGGGTGGCGGCGGACAGGGGGTCGGCGGTCATGGGCCCTTCCTCAGCTCTTCCGGAGGCGCACGTCGAAGGCGTCCCGCAGGCCGTCCCCGATGAAGTTGAACGCGGCGACGACGAGGACGATGGCGAGGCCCGGCGGGAAGATCAGCCACCAGTGGCCGACCTGGGTGTAGGTGATGCCGGCGGAGAGCATGGAGCCCCAGTCGGCGGCCGGCGGCGGGATGGACAGGCCCAGGAAGGAGAGGTAGGCGACGTAGAGGATGGCGTCGGCGACCTGGAAGGTGGCGTTGACGATGACGGTGCCGGCGGCGCCCGGCAGGATGTGCCGGAACACCGCCCGCGCCCCGCCGCCGCCCATCAGGCGCATGGCGTGCACGTAGTCGCGGCTGCGCAGGGCGAGCGCCTCGCCGCGGATGAGGCGGGCCGGGGACAGCCAGGCCACCGAGGCGATGATCAGGATGAGCACGGGCTTGCTGGGCGTGATGATGGCGGCGACCACGACCAGCAGGAACAGCGCGGGGATGGCGAGCGCCGCGTCGGTGACGCGCATCATGACCGCGTCCGCCCAGCCGCCGAAGTAGCCCGCGACCGCGCCGTAGACGGTGCCGAAGAGGGTGGCCAGCAGTCCGGCGGCGAGGCCGACTTCGAGGGAGGTCCGGCCGCCGTGCATCAGCCGGCCGAGCATGTCGTAGCCGAGGTCGGTGGTGCCGATGAGGTGGCCGGGGCTGCCGGGCGGCAGGCTCGCCTGCGACAGGTCGGTGTGGATCTGGTCGGTGGGGTGCAGCAGCGGGCCGAGGTAGCACAGGGCCAGCAGGCCGAGCAGGACGAGGGCGCCGGTGAGGGCGAGTCGGTCGCGGGTGAAGACGGCGAGGGCGCGGCGCAGCGGTCCGGGGGCGGCGGGCGCCGGGCCGGGCGCGCCGGGGACCACAGCCGGCGCGGGCCCGCTGGGCGTGGCCATGAAGGGTGCGGTCACGACACGCTCCTGATGCGGGGGTCGAGTACGGCATAGGCGATGTCGGTGATCAGTGAGCCGAGCACGGTGGCCACGCCGACGACCAGGGTGACGCCGAGCAGGACGGGGAAGTCCGAGCCCTGGGCGGCGTTCCAGAACAGCAGCCCCATGCCCGGGTAGTTGAACATCGACTCGACGACGAGGGTGCCGCTGAAGAGGGTGGGGAGGTAGAGCCCGAGGAGGGTGGCGAGCGGGATCAGCGCGTTGCGCAGCACGTGCCGGGCCATGATGCGGGCGCCCGACTGCCCTTTGGCGCGCGCGGTGCGTACGTAGTCCTCGTCGAGGTTGTCCAGTACGGCCGAGCGCATGTAGCGGCTGAACGCGGCGATGATGCCGAGCGCGGTGGTCACCACGGGCAGGACCAGCGCCGGGGCGTCGGCGAGCAGACCGCCGACGGTGTCGGCCTGCGGTGCCTCGGCCGGGAAGATCGGGAGCTGCTGGCTGAGGACGAGGACCAGGACCAGGCCGAGGAAGAAGACCGGGGTGGCGTAGGCGAGGAAGGCGGCGCCGGTGAGCAGGTAGTCGGCGGCCCTGCCGCGGCGTACGGCCTGGAGGATGCCGAGCGGGACGGCCAGTACGGCGGCGAACGCGATCGACAGGCCCGCCAGCAGCGCGGTCTTCGGGAGGCGCTCGCCGAGCAGGGAGGCGACGGTCTGGTTGAGCTTGTAGGACTCGCCGAGGTCGCCGGTGAGCAGCCGCCCGAGGTACATCACGTACTGCTGCGGCAGCGGACGGTCGTACCCCTGCTGGTGGTCGAAGTGGGCGATGGCCTCCGGGGTGGCCTTGACGCCGAGGATGGCGCGGGCCGGGCCGCCGGGGAGCAGGTGCAGCAGGACGAAGACGATGACGGAGACCAGCAGCAGGACGACGACGGCCTGCGCGACGCGCTTGGCCAGGAAGCGGATCACCGGCCGGTACCGCCCTTCCTGACGTAGTACCAGTCCTGCGGCGCGAGGCTGAGGGTGGGGTTCTGGTCGATGCCGCGCAGGTCGTTGCGGATGACGGAGACCTGGTAGGCCGGGTTGGGCGTCCACAGGACGGGCACCTGGTCCGCCGTGTAGCGGGCGTAGTCGCGCAGTGCGGTCGGGTCGGCGGAGAACTCGGTCCTCTTGATCAGCTGGTCGGTCTTCGGGTCGGACCAGTTGCCCATGTTGGAGGGCGCGCCGGTGGCGAAGAGCGATTCGCCGCTGGCCACGGTCGGGAAGTACCAGCTGCCCTGCGTCCCGAAGAAGCCCAGCTGCCAGGCGGAGCACACCGGTTCCGACCGCTTGCAGGGGACGGTGGTGCCGAGGACCGTGTTCAGCGGCTGCTGCCGGATGTCCAGGGTGATGCCCGCCTTGTCCATGGCCGACTTGATCTCCTGCATCGTGTTGGACGTCTCGGTGGAGCCGGACTGGGAGAGGAGTTCCAGGCGCAGGGGCTGCCCGGCGGGGATGTCCTTGCCGCACTGGTCCGTTCCGGTGCCGGGGCGTGCGCAGCGCAGCCGGCCGTCGGTGCGCTGCCAGCCGTGCGCGGCGAGCAGCGCCTGCGCCTTCTCCGGGTCGTACGGGAACGGGTCGCGGTCCAGCTGTCCGGCGGGCACCGGGCCACGGGTGGGCTCGGCGCTGCCGTGCCAGACGACGTCGGAGATCGCCCGCTGGTCGATGAGGTGCTGGAGGGCGCGGCGCAGATAGGTCTGGCGGAGCAGCGGCCCGGCGGTGGGGTGGTTGAAGTTCAGGACGATGTAGGTGATCGCCCAGCCTTCCCACGGGTCGATGCGGTAGCCCAGCTCCTTGAAGCGCGTGGACTGGGCCATGACGGACGGCGGGATGTAGCCGTAGTCCACGCCGCCGGCGCGCAGCACGTTGAATTCGGAGTCGGCGGTGGTGAAGGGCTTGAGGACGACCCGGTCGAGATGAGGTTTGTCGGGGCCGCCGTACTGCCGGTTGGGAATCAGCGACACCTGCCCGGAGGTGGTCCACTTTTCGATGCGCCAGGGTCCGCTGACGGTTTTCCAGAGCGGGTCGGTGGCGAATTCCGACAGCCGTTTGGCGTGGCGCAGCAGCCGCGCGAAGACCTTTTCCGGTTTCTCGTCGTCCGGGTCCCAGGCGTGTTTGGGCAGCGGGGTGAAATCCTGCAGCTGGTTCCCGGTGAACCAGTCCGGGTTGTACGCGCGGTCCAGGCGCAGCCGGAAGGTGTGGTCGTCCACGACCTCGAACGCCTTGACGTTGTCGGGCAGCAGGCCCGGCGAATAGCCCGCCCACTCTTCCTTGTCGTGCTTGATCAGGTCGTACCAGAACTCCACGTCGCGGCTGGTGACGGGCGTGCCGTCGGACCAGCGGTAGCCCTTCTTCAGGGTGATGGTGACGGTGGTGTTGCCGTCGCTGTACCGCGGCTGCCCGGCGAGGTTGCGCGGGCTGTCCATGGTCAGGCCCGCGCCCTTCTTCCCGGCCGTGTAGAGCGGCGGGTAGAGCAGGTCCTGTACGGCGTTGTTGTACGAGGCCAGGTAGCCGGCCGCGCCGATCGGGAAGATCCAGTTGGGGGTGGCGGCGGGCGGCAGGGCCATGGTGGCCGTACCGCCCTCGACGCGGGTGCCGCCGGTGGCGCCGAGACCGGTGATGGCGCCGTCCTTCGGCCCGCATCCGGTGAGCGTGCCGACGCCGAGGAGCAGCGCGGCCACCGCGCCGAGCAGGGCGCGGACGGGCCCACGTCGGCGGGTGCTGCGCGGCCCCATGCTGCCTCCGGAAGGTCGGCCGGTCGAAGAGTGCGAGAAAAGTACGGACGGCCGCGAAAAGAAGTCAAGGGGCTGGCAGAACATCGCCAATTGTTGTGTACTGAGGGCCACTTGATATCCCGGCTTTCTTCGCACCCCGAAGAAAGCCACCGCCATGGGAAGACACCGCCGTATTCCGGCGCTCGCAGCCGAAGGGCCCGCCATGACCGCCGCCGAGACCCCGGCATGACCACCGTCGAGCCCGGCTCCGCCGCCCACGTCCTGGAACTCGTCGCGACCGGCACCGCCCGCTCGCGCGCCGACCTCGTACGGGAGCTGGGGCTCGCCGCCTCCACCGTCTCCGCCCGCGTCCAGGAACTGGTCGACGCCGGGCTGCTGACCGAGTCCGGCGAGGGCGCCTCGCGCGGCGGGCGCCGTCCGCGGCTGCTGCGCGTACCGGACGGCGGCACCGTGGCGCTCGCCGCCGACCTGGGCAGCCACCACATCCGTACCGGCGCGGTGGGCCTGACCGGCACCGGCTACGACATCGACGAGTGCGCCTTCGACCTGACGGCCGGACCGGAACCGGCCGTCGGCCTGCTCGCCGGACGGCTGACCGCGCTGGCCGAGCGGCAGCGCGCGGCCGGCCGCACCGTGTGCGGGGTGGGCGTCGGCTTCCCCGGGCCCGTCGATCCCGCGTCCGGCCGGGTCGTCGCGCCGTCCCGGATGCCGGGCTGGCACCTGTACGAGCTGCGCGCCCGGCTCGCCGAGCGGCTCGGCCTGCCGGTGCTGGTCGACAACGACGCCAACGCCCTGGCACTCGGCGAGCACCGGTCCGCCCACCCGGGCCTGCGGCACCTGGTCGTGGTCAAGGCGGGGCGCGGCATCGGCTCCGGCGTGATCAGCCACGGCCGGCTCTACCGGGGCGCCCGCGGCTGCGCCGGCGACATCAGCCACGTACGGGTGGACGCCGCCGCCGAACGCCCCTGCTCCTGCGGGAACATCGGCTGCCTGGAGACCGTGGCCAGCGGCGCGGCGATCGCCGCCGCACTGCGCGAGCGGGGCGTCGGGGCGGACTCCACCACCGACATCCTGCGGCTCGTCGAGGACGGCGAACCGCACGCCACGACCCTGGTACGGCAGGCCGGCCGGCACATCGGCGCGGTGCTCGGCGTCGTGGTGAACTTCTTCAACCCGCAGGCCGTGGTGCTGGGCGGCGCGCTCTCCGCGGCGGAGCCGCTGGTCGCGGCGGTCCGCGGCGTGCTGTACGAGCGCTGTCTGCCGATGGCGACGAGCGAGCTGACCATCGTCGCCGCGAGCCGCGGCCCGGACGCGGGCCTGCTCGGCGCCGGGTACGCCGCGCTGCGCGAACTGGCCGCCGGCGGCGGGCTGCCGGTCGTACGGACCTGACTTCCCCACGAAGACATCCCCAGGACCCCCGGCCCCAGGCCCCTGGGAAGACGCCCCCACGAAAGGTGCACCACGACATGCGCATCGCGATCGGCGGCATGGCCATCGAGTCGAGCCGGTTCTGCCCGCACCGCTCCACGTACGACGACTTCCGCGTCACCCGTGGCGCCGCGCTGCTGGACCGCTACACCTGGACGCGGCCGGACAGTGACCTCGCGGACCGGGTGGAGTGGGTGCCGCTGGTGCACGCGGTGTCCGTACCGGGCGGGCCCGTGGAGCGGGACACCTACGACCGGATCAAGTCCGAGCTGGTCACGCGCATACGGGCGGCCGGGCCGCTGGACGGCCTGGTCTACGACATCCACGGCGCGATGAGCGTCACCGGGCTGGACGACGCCGAGGCGGACCTCACCGAGGCCGTACGGGACGCGCTCGGCCCCGACGCGCTGATCTCGGCCGCCATGGACCTGCACGGCAACGTCTCGCGCCGCTTCGCCGAACTGCTCGACCTGCTCACCGCGCACCGTCTGGCCCCGCACGAGGACGTCTGGGTCACGCGTGAGCGGGCCGCCCGCAAACTGGTCGGGCGGCTGGCCTCCGGCCGGGGCCGCCCGTACCGCGCCTGGGTGCAGGTGCCGGTCCTGCTCCCCGGCGAGAAGACCAGCACCCGTCTGGAACCGGCCAAGTCCCTCTACGGCAGGCTCGCGTCGGTCGAGGCGCTGGACGGCATCGTGGACGCGGCGATCTGGGTGGGCTACGCCTGGGCCGACGAGGAGCGCTGCCGGGCCGCGGTGGTGGTGACCGGCGACGACCGGAACCTGGCGCTGGCGCAGGCCCGCTCGCTCGCGCAGGAGTACTGGGACGCGCGCCGCGACTTCGTCTTCGCCGGCCCGGCCGGCGACGCCGACACCTGCATAGCGCGCGCCGTGGCGTCCACCGCCCGCCCGTTCCTGATCAGCGACTCCGGTGACAACCCGACCGCGGGCGGCGCGGGCGACCTGGCGTACATGCTGGGCCGGCTGCTGGCGAACGAGGAGCTGGCGAGCGGGCGGGTCACCGCGCTGCACCCCGGCATCACCGATCCGGCGGCGGTGGCCGCGTGTTTCGAGGCCGGGGTCGGCACCCGGGTGACGGTCGAGGTCGGCGGCCACATCAGCGCGGGCACCGGCCCGCACGCCGAGCCGTACAAGCTGACCGGCACGGTCACCGCTCTCCAGGAGCCCGCCACGCCCGCCCCCGGGGCCCCGCGCGGCAACCCGGCGTACGACGGAGGCGGCCGCAGCGCCGCCGTCACCCGCGGCGGCGTGACCGTGGTGCTCACCGAGCGGCGCAGGCCGTTCCACACCCGCGCCGACTTCGGCCCGCTGGACCCCGCCGCGTACGACCTCGTGGTGGTGAAGATCGGCTACCTGGAGCCGGAGCTGCACGCCCTGGCCGCCGACTGGCTGCTCGCCCTCACCCCCGGCGGCGTGGACCAGGATCTGCCGCGCCTGGGGCACCACCGGGTCGCCCGCCCGCTCTACCCGTTCGACGACGCGGGCTTCGAGGACCCGGACCTGACGCCGGTGCTGCTCTGACCGGACCCCGGAACGGCCGTACCGCTGAACCGCCGGGCCCGGAACGGTCCGGCTGACCGGTACGGCCGATATGCGCGGCGCCGGTGCATGACGGCCCGTACGGTGGAGAGGCGCTCCCTGATCACCTTTTCCGACGGAGGGCCCCGATGGCGTCGCCGACCCCGCTCACCGACAGCGACCTGCTCGATCTCGACGCGCACTGGCGGGCGCTGAACTACCTCGCCGCCGGCCAGATCTACCTGACCGGCAACCCGCTGCTCACCGAGGACCTGCGGCCCGAGCACATCAAGCCGCGGCTGCTCGGCCACTGGGGCACCTGCCCCGGCCTGAACCTCGTCTACACCCACCTCAACCGGGTCATCAGCACCCACGGGCAGGACGCGGTGTGCGTGTGGGGGCCGGGGCACGGCGGGCCCTCGGTGTTCGCCGGGGCCTGGCTGGAGGGCACGTACGGGGAGCTGAATCCGGACGTCGGGCGGGACGCGGCCGGGATGGCACGGCTGTTCAAGCAGTTCTCGTTCCCCGGCGGGGTGCCCAGCCACGCCGCTCCCAACGCGCCGGGCTCCTTCCACGAGGGCGGTGAGCTGGGGTACTCCCTCTCGCACGCGTACGGCGCCGCGCTGGACAACCCGGACCTGCTGGTGGCGTGCGTGATCGGGGACGGCGAGGCGGAGACCGGGCCGCTGGCCGCCTCCTGGCACGCGAACAAGTTCCTGGACCCGCGGCACGACGGCGCCGTGCTGCCGGTCCTGCACCTGAACGGCTACAAGATCGCCAACCCGACGGTCCTCGCCCGGCTGGACGAGGACGAGCTGGACGCGCTGCTGCGCGGATACGGCCACGAGCCGCTGTACGTCACCGGCTCGGACCCCGCGCAGGTGCACCGGGACATGGCCGCGGCCATGGACACCGCGCTGCACCGCATCCACGAGGCGCAGCGCGCGGCGCGCAGCGGCGACGAGCGGGCCCGGCCCCGCTGGCCCATGATCGTGCTGCGCACCCCCAAGGGCTGGACCGGTCCCGACACGGTGGACGACACCCCCGTCGAGGGCACGTGGCGCGCCCACCAGGTCCCGCTCTCCGGCGTCCGGGACAACCCGGACCACCTGCGCCAGCTGGAGGGCTGGCTGCGGTCGTACGCGCCACAGGAGCTGTTCGACGGCGACGGCCGGCCGGTGGAGCGGGTGCTGGCCTGTGTGCCGCACGGCGACCGGCGGCTCGGCGCCTCCCCGCACGCCAACGGCGGCCGTCTCGTCCGGTCCCTGCCGCTGCCCGACCCCGAGAAGTACGCGGTGCCCGTCGACAAGCCCGGCACCCGGATGCACGAACCGACCCGGGTGCTCGGCGGGATGCTGCGCGACCTCATGGAGCGGACCGCGGACCGCCGCGACTTCCGGCTGTTCGGCCCGGACGAGACGGCGTCCAACCGCCTCCAGGACGTGTACACCGCCACCGACAAGACGTGGCAGGCCAGGACCGAGCCCACCGACGAGCACCTGGGGCGGCACGGGCGCGTCATGGAGGTGCTCTCGGAGCACCTGTGCCAGGGCTGGCTGGAGGGGTACGTGCTCTCCGGACGGCACGGCCTGTTCTCGTCGTACGAGGCGTTCGCGCACATCGTGTCGAGCATGGCCTCGCAGCACGTCAAATGGCTCCAGTCGGCCCGCGCCATCCCCTGGCGGGCGCCGGTGGCGGGCCTGAACTACCTGCTGACCTCGCACGTCTGGCGCCAGGACCACAACGGCTTCTCCCACCAGGACCCCGGCTTCGTCGACCACATCCTCAACAAGGACCCGCACACGGTACGGGTCTACCTGCCACCGGACACCAACAGCCTGCTCTGCGTGGCCGACCACGTGCTGCGCACCCGGGACGTGGTCAACGTGGTCGTCGCCGGCAAGCAGCCGTGCTTCGACTGGCTGGACATCGAGCAGGCGCGGGCGCACTGCGCGCGCGGCGCGGGCATCTGGGAGTGGGCGGGCACCGAGCGGCCCGGCACCCGCCCCGACGTGGTGCTCGCCTGCGCCGGTGACGTACCGACGCAGGAGGCCCTGGCCGCCGCCTCGCTGCTCCGCGCCCACCTGCCGGACCTGTCCGTACGGTTCGTCAACGTCGTCGACATGACCCGGTTGCAGCCCCATGAGGAGCACCCGCACGGGCTGACGGAGCGGGAGTTCGAGGCCCTGCTCCCGCACGACGTGCCGGTGGTGTTCGCGTACCACGGCTACCCGTGGCTGGTGCACCGGCTCACCTACCGCCGGGCCGTCCACCCCCACCTGCACGTACGCGGCTACAAGGAGATGGGCACCACCACCACGCCGTTCGACATGGTGCTCAGCAACGACCTGGACCGCTACCGGCTGGTGATGGACGTCATCGACCGGGTGCCGGGGCTGGCCGTGCGGGCCGCCGGGGTGCGGCAGGCGATGGCGGACGTACGGCAGCGCCACCACGGCTGGATCCGCGAACACGGCACGGACCTGCCGGAGGTCGAGGAGTGGAGCTGGCCGGACGGCGGGCGGTGACGGCGCGCGGCCCGCACGAGGCGAGCCGCCGGCCGCTCCGGGGCCCGGTCGCCGCGTCTACCAGGGCACGGTCCGCCCCTGGTGGTCGACGAAGTGGAGGCCGGGCTTCCCGCGGTGGGCCTCCATCGTCTCCGCCACCCCGGGAATGCTCTCCTCCACGCTGAGTTCGGCGTCCGGTCCGCCGAGTCCGGTGCGCACCCAGCCCGGGTCCATGAGCAGCAGCGTCCGCGGGTCCGCGGCGTGGCGGGCGGCGTAACAGCGCATCAGCTGGTTCAGCGCGGACTTGCTGGCCCGGTAGAGATCCTGTCCGCCGTCGGTGTTCAGACCGATGCTCCCCTGGTCGGAGGACATGACGCCGATGGTGCCGCCCGGCGCGACCAGGGGGCGCAGCCACTCCACGACGCGCATCGGGCCGAGCGCGTTGGTGAGCATGACCTCGGTGAACATGTCCGCCGGGACCTCGCCGATCGGGATGTCGCCGCGGGTGATGGCGGCGTTGACGAAGAGCAGGTCGAGGGTGCGCGGCGCCAGTCGGTCGCGCAGTGCCGCGATCTGTTCGGGAGCGGTCATCTCCAGCGACTCGACGGTCAGCCGCCCGCCGGCCGTTTCGGCCAGGTCGTGCAGGCCGGTGCGCCCGCTGCCGCGGACCGTGCCGATGACGTCCCAGCCACGGCGGAGGTACTCGGCGGCGAGCCCGAGGCCCAGGGTCCGGGAGGCCCCCACGATGAGGGCGGTGCTGCGGGTTTCGGTCATGGGGTTCCCCTCGTGGGCCAAGGCTGTTCGTGGTCAGGGCTGCTCGGTGCAGGAGTGTTCGCGTTCAGGACCGCATGCCGCGCAGGGCTGCTTGTGGTCAGGACCGTTCGTGGTCGGGGCTGTCCGTCCATCGGGCCCTCGGTGCCGACGAGCAGGAACCCCAGTCTGCGAGCGGGGTGTCCGGGCGTCCAATACCCTTGCGTCCGCATTGATACCGTCACGGCATGGACCTGGATCTGCGCAAACTCCGCTATTTCCTGGCGGTGGCCGAGCACCGGCACTTCGGCCGGGCGGCACAGGCCCTGTTCATCGCCCAGCCGGTCCTCAGCCGGCAGATCCGCGCGTTCGAACAGGAGCTGGGCGCCGAGCTGTTCACCCGGACCACGCGCAGCGTCGAGCTGACCCCCGCGGGGCAGCAGCTGTACGACGAGGCGCCGAGGATCACCACAGTGGTGGACACCGCGCTGCGGCGCGTCCACGAGGCCGGGCGGGGCGAGCGGCGGCTCGTCGTCGCCTTCTCGCCCGGCCTGCACGTGTCGGACGCGATCCGGGCGTACACGGCGCGCCACCCGGAGATCGCGATCGACGTCTTCCCGCTGCGCTGGTGGGAGCGGGACGCACCGCTCCGCGACGGCCGCGCGCACGTCGGCTACCTCCGGCACCCCTTCGACGAGGCGGGGCTGCACACCGTCCCCGTCGGCCGGGAGACCAAGGTCGCGTGCCTGCCCGTGAGCCATCCGCTGGCGGGCCGCCCCGCCCTCACCTCGGCCGATCTGGAGGGCGAGCCGGTCCTCGACGTCCGGACGCGGCGGACGTCCTCCCTGGAGGAGAAGTTCGAACTGATCGCGTCGGGGCAGGGCATCGCGCTCGTCCCCCGCAGCGTCGCGGCGTCGTACCGCCGCCCCGACCTCGTCTACCTGACCGTCACCGACGCCCCTCCCGTCGGCACCTGCCTGGCGGCCCCGGAGGACAACCGCGCCGGTCCGGTACGGGACTTCCTGGACATCGCCACCGCGATCCTGCGGCCCGACGGTGCCGCGGACACCCGGGAGCCGCCGTCACGGCCGCGGGTCGTGGGCGTCGTAGCGGGCAAAGCCGCGCCGCCACAGGCCCAGGAGCAGGACCGTCACGACGCAGGCCAGGCCGCCGCCGACCACGGCCACGGAGGGTGAGGCCAGGTCGGCCGCCGAACCGGCCAGGAAGTCGCCGAGCCGGGGCCCGCCCGCCACCACCACGATGAACACGCCCTGGAGGCGGCCGCGCATCCGGTCCGGCGCGGCGGCCTGGAGCATGGTGCCGCGGAAGACCATCGACACGGTGTCGGCGCAGCCGGCGACGGCCAGGAAGAACAGGCCGAGCCACAGGTGACGGGTCAGGCCGAAGCAGGCGATGGCCGCTCCCCAGGCGGCGACCGCGACCAGGATCGCCAGGCCGTGCCGGCGGACGGTGCCCAGCCAGCCGGAGAACAGCGCGCCGAGCACGGCACCGACCGCGGGCGCGGCGACGAGCAGCCCCACCGTCTTCGCGTCGCCGCCGAACCAGAGCACGGCGACCGCGGGGAACAGCGCGCGGGGCTGTGCCAGCACCATCGCCGCCAGGTCGAGGAAGAAGGTCATGCGCAGGTTGGGCCGGGTGGCCAGGAAGCGCAGCCCCTCCAGGACGGAGGCCCGGCGCGGCGCCTCGTCGTCGCCGTGGTCGGGGCGCATGGCGGGCAGCCGCCACATGGCGTACAGGGCGGCCGTGAAGCAGCCCACGTCGATCAGGTACGCGGCCTGGTAGCCCCACAGACCGACGAAGACGCCGCCCAGCATGGGGCCGCCCATCATCCCGAGGTTGCTGGTCAGCGAGCTGAGGGCGTTGGCGGCGGGCAGCTGCTCGGGCGGCAGCAGGCGCGGGATCATCGACGAGCGGGCCGGGGCGTTCATCGCGAAGCAGACGGCCTGGAGGGCGACGACCGTGTAGAGCACCCAGACCTGCCGCACGTCCAGCAGGGCCGCGGCGGCCAGCGCCACGGACAGCACCGTGGCGCCCACCGCGCTGAACAGGCCCAGCTTGCGGCGGTCGACGGTGTCGGCGATGACGCCGCCGTACAGCCCGAACACGACCAGCGGGACGAGCGAGCACAGGCCGACCGCGCCGACGGCGAAGGTGGAGCCGGTCAGGGCGTACACCTGGAGGGAGACCGCGAGGGCGGTCATCTGCTGGCCGACCCAGGAGACGGTGTTGCCGAACCACAGGCGGCGGTAGGGGGCGGAGGCGCGCAGCGGCGTGATGTCGGCGAAGACGCGGGTGCGCAGCGGCGGACGGGACTTCGGGGTGGATATGGCAGGAGGCACGGGGCAGTAAAGCACGATCGGTGGGGGTGCCACTTACCTGGGCGGCGGGCTCCTCGCCGTGCCCGGCCGGATCGTCCGGCCCGCCTCAGCTCCCCGAAAGCCCGTACACGCGGCGGGCGTTGCCGGCCGCGACCAGTGCCGCGACACGGGCGGCGTCCGCCGCCGACCAGGCGCCGGAACGCACCCAGCCGGTGAGCACCTCGTCCAGCGCCGTACGGAAGGCGGCGCTGCCGACCGTGTACAGCTCCGGCAGACCGTAGGCGTCGGTGGAGAAGAGGAGTTTGCCGAAGGGGGCCAGCTCCAGGAACCCGGCCAGCACGGCCGACGCGCGCGGCCCGGTGTGGCCGAGGCCCAGGCCGACGTCGGCGTAGACGTGCGGGAAGGCGTGGGCCAGGTAGCCGGCCTGCCGGTGGTACGGGTAGCAGTGCAGCAGCACCAGGTCGGTGCCGGTGCCCGCGGTGGCGTGCGCGAAGTCGGTGAGCAGCGCCGGGTCGGCGCGGTGCAGGCGCAGGTCGGGATCGCCGAAGCCGGTGTGCAGCTGGAGCGGGCGGCCGGTGCCGGCGGCGAGCCACAGCAGGTGGCGCAGCAGGACGGGGTCGGTGAGCCGGCGGACGCCGGTGGCGAGCCAGGCGCGGGCGGCGGTCACCACGTCGGCGGTGGTGGGCGGTTCGGGGGCCAGGGCCAGTCCGTGGCGGTAGGCGGCCACCGACTTGAAGCCGACGGCGCCGCGGGCCGCGTCCCGTACGGCGTCGGCGAGCTGGGCGGCGAACACCTCGGCCGCCGGGCCGTACCCCGCGCCCGTGCCCGCCTCCCCCGCCCGTACACCGGCCGCGACCCGTTCGGCCAGCGTCTCCAGGCGGACGATCTCGTGTCCGGTGCCGCCGCCCGCCTCGGCCGTCTCATGGGCTCCGGTGAGGTCGCCGGGCAGCCCGGTGTCCACCAGGTACGTGCCGATGCCGGTGCCGCCCAGCAGCAGGCGCCGCACCTCGGCCGCGCCCAGTTCGCGCCGCCGGGCGAGGTAGTCGCCGGGCGAGCAGTGCGGCGCGAGGCCGAGCAGCGGCGGGCACCAGCGGCGGACGGCGAAGCCCGTCTGGGTGTCGAAGAAGGTGGTGCCCGCGGCGGCGGGCCGGTCCGACTCGGTCAGGTACGCCTCGAACTCGGCGGCCGGCAGGTCGCCGCGCAGCACGCCGTGGCAGTGCTGGTCGATCAGCGGCGGCAGTTTTGGGGACCAACCGCCGCCGGGGCCGTCCGTGGTCATCAGTACCTCCAGCGGGTGGCGGCGGCGATCTCTTCGGGCTCGCTGTCGGCGAAGTGCGTCGCCTCGGCCCGGCGCACCGCGATCACGGCGCCGTGCAGCACCTCGCCCATGGCCTCTGCCAGCGCCGTGGACCGGGCCAGCCGGTCGGTGGACTCGGTGAGCGAGGAGGGCAGGCGGACGATGCCGCGCCGGGCGCGTTCGCGCACGCCCAGGGCGCCCGGGTCGCCGCTGACCGGCGGCGGCAGTTCGGCGCCCGCGGAGAGTCCGTGCAGCCCGGCGGCGATCACCGTGCCGACGGCCAGGTACGGGTTGGCGGCGGCGTCGAACGGCTTGATCTCGGCGTGTCCGCCGTCCGGGTCGCCGGGGGCGCCGGTGACCAGGCGCAGCGCGGCCTCCCGGTTCTCCACGCCCCAGCACTGGTAGGCCCCGGCCCACACGGAGGGGGCCAGCCGCAGGTAACTCGCGGGCGACGGGCAGCCGATGGCGAGCAGGGCGGGCAGCGCGTCCAGGACGCCGCCGAGGAACCGTACGGCGTCCGCGTCGAGGCCCCACCGGGCGTCCGGGGCCCGGTGCAGGCTGTGTTCGCCGCGGTGCAGGCTGAGGTGGAGGTGGCAGCCGTTGCCGACCTGGCCGGCCACGAACACCGGCGCGAAGCTGGCCCGCAGGCCGTGCCGCAGGGAGACGGCGCGTACGGTCTCGCGGACCAGGACCAGGTCGTCGGCGGCGCGCAGCGGGTCGGCCGGTGCGGTGGACACCTCGAACTGGCCCGGCGCGTACTCGGGGTGGAGCTGGAGCACGTCCACGCCCTGGAGTGCCAGCGCCTCGGCCACGTCGCGGAGGTAGTCGGAGAGTTCGACGACGCGGGTCATGCCGTAGGCGGGGCCGGCGCAGGGGTGTTCCAGGGGGTCGGCGATGTCCGCGGACCCGCCGGGGCGCCCGCCGCCGTCCGGCTGCCGGCCGGGCCCCGGCGGGCGGGTGACGACCCATTCGGTCTCGAAGCCCATCCGCAGGTCGAGTCCCGCGTCGGCGGCGCGGTCCACCATCCGGCGGGCGAACTGCCGCTGGCAGCCGGGGTGCGGCGTGCCGAGCTGGTCGTAGCGGTCGACCGGCGCCCAGGCCCAGCCGGGCTGCGCGGCGAGCACCGTGATCCGCTCCAGGTCGGGGAAGAGCCGCAGGTCGCCGTCGGGTCCGCCGAGGTGCGCGGAGGCGGTGACGGCGTCGTCGGAGGTGAAGACGTCGAAGACCGGTGACATGCCGACGCCGCGCTGGACGGCGGGCGCCAGCCGGGCCGTCGGCACGGTTTTGGTACGGGCGATGCCCGCGTTGTCGACCCAGGTCAGGGCGATGGCGCGGACGTGTTCCGCGTCCAGCCGCGCCGCCGTCCGGCGGGCGTCGCCCCACTCTTGCGCAGACCCCGGTCCCATGGTGCGTGTCCCCTCACTCGGCGGCCGGACGGGCTGTGTCGCTGCCCGCTGCCCGCCCGGCCACGACGGCCGTCACGGACAGTCGAACTCGCACCATACGCACTTTCCGGTGCCGCGCGGCTCCACACCCCACACATCCGCCAGCCGGTCCACCAGCAGCAGTCCGCGGCCCGACATCGCGGCCTCGTCGGCGTCCCGGCGCCGCGGCAGCGCGCTGGAGCGGTCGGCCACCTCCAGGCGCAGCCGCCGGTCGGTGCCGTGCGGCATCCGCACCGTCACCAGTGCCGCGCCGTCGGTGTGCAGCAGCGCGTTGGTGATCAGCTCGTCGGCGGCCAGCTCGACCTCCTCGGCGCGGTCCCGGGCGCCCCAGGCCCGTACCGCGGAGCGGATCATGTGGCGGGCGGCGGACAGCCCTTGGGGGTCGTCGGGCGCCACGTGCTGCTGGAGCCGGCCGGCGGCCGGGGCGACGGGCTCGCCGCCGCGCCGCAGGATCAGCATCGCCATGTCGTCGTCACCGGGCTGCTCGGCCGCCAGGTCGCAGAGCCGGTCGGCCAGTTGCTGCACGTCCTGCGGGCCGTCGCGCACCACCCTGGCCAAGTGCCGTATGCCGTCCTCGATGTCCGCGCCGGGCTGCTCCACCAGCCCGTCCGTGTACAGCACCAGGGTCTCGCCGACGGCCAGGTGGACGGTGGTGACGGGGTAGTCGAGGTCCCCGAAGCCGGTCGCGATGCCCAGCGGGAGGCCGCCGGTCACCTCCAGCCGGCGGCAGTGGCCCTCGGCGTGCCGCAGCAGCGGGTCCACGTGCCCGGCGCGTACCAGCCGCACGGTTCCGGTGGTCAGGTCGGCCTCCGCGTACGTGCAGGTGGCGAAGCGGTCGGTGTCCAGTTCGCCGAGGAAGGCGGAGGCACGGGCCATGACGGTGGCGGGTGTGTGGCCCTCGGCGGCGTAGGCCCGCAGCACGATGCGCAGCTGGCCCATGACGGTCGCGGCGTGCGTGTCGTGCCCCTGGACATCCCCGATGACGGCAGCGACCCGGCCCTCGGGCAGCTGGACGACGTCGTACCAGTCGCCGCCGATGTCCCGGCCGATGCGGGCGGCGCGGTAGCGGACGGCGATCTGGGCGCCGGGGATGCCCGGGATGCGACGCGGCAGCATGGCCTGCTGGAGCCCCTCGGCGAGGTCGTGCTCCTGGTCGTAGAGCATGGCGCGGGCCAGGCTCTGCGCGACGCTGGAGCCGAGCGCGACCAGCAGGTCGCGCTCCTGTACGCCGAACGGGTTCTCCGAGCGGTAGAACAGCCCCACCACGCCGATCGGCCGGGCCTGCGCGATGAGCGGCAGGTACGCGGCGGAGCCGAAGTCCATCCGTTCGAGGTGCGGCCAGAGCGCGGGGTAGCGCTCGGCGAACTCGGCGCGGGAGCGGATGAAGCACGGCTGGAGGGTGCGCACCACCTCGCTCATCGGGAACTCGTCCTCGATCCGCAGCACCTCGTGCTGCGGCACGAAGCTGCCCGCCTGCCCCTCGTGGACCACGCGGATGCGGCCCGCCTCGACCAGGCCGACGATGACGTTCTGCGCGCCCAGCCGGATCAGGGCCTGGTCGTCGCCGAGCACGTCGATGACGTCCCGGACGGTCCTGGCGTGCGCCAGAGCCGCCGTGGTGCGCTCCACCAGGCCGGTGTTGCGCAGTCTGCGGGCGTGCGCCTGGGCCCGCTCCGCCGCTTGGGCGTATTCCTGGCCGGCGTCGCGGACGACGCCGATGACGCGGCGCGGCCGGCCGGTGGCGTCGCGGCGGATGCTGGCCTGGGTGTGGGTCCAGCGCACCGTGCCGTCCCGCAGCCGGACGCGGAAGTAGGCGCCGTAGGACTCGCTGCCGTCCTTCAGGGACTGCGCGACGACGGCCTCCAGGCGGGCCGCCTCGTCGGGCGGCAGACGGCAGGACAGGGTCGCCGGATCGGAGTCGTACTCCTCCGGCAGCAGGTCGAAGACCTCAAGAGCGGAGCCGTCCATGTGCATACGGCCGCTGTCGAGGTCCCAGTCGAAGCCGCCCATGCCGTTGAGGGCCAGGGTCAGGTCCGGATGGGCCGGCCAGTCGTCCGGCACCGACACGGCCGACGGCTTCGCACCCCGGTCAGCCATGTCCGCCACTTTGCCACATTCCGCCGCTTTACGGGCGGTGCGGCAACCGGGGCCGAGGCCCCGCCCGTCCCCTGACTTATGCATCAGTCAGTGCGCAACACAGCACACCAACCCTTGCCATTAGCGGCTTCTGCGCCTCACCCACTCGCGAGGCCATTGCGATGTGCTCAACACACTGTTACGGTCCCGGACCATGGACGAAGACCCCGGCACCCGGGTCGCCGACGCCGACGTGGCCGACCGCGTCAAGCAGGTGGTCGAGCGCCTCGGATGCAGCCGCCGCGAGTTCGCCCGGCGGATCGTGATGGACCCCTCCAAGCTGTCCAGGTCACTGGGCGGCACCCGGCGCTTCACCCTCGCCGAGATCGTGCGCGTCGCGGACATCGGCGGGGTGGACGTGGCGTGGCTGCTCGGCTCCCGCGGCGGGACGCCGGCGCGCGGCCGGGCGCCGGCCGCGGTGCCCGAGGGCGGGCGACCGCTGCAGATCGTGCGGGAGACGGTCCGGCTGATCGCCGAACACGGCTTCCACGCCGTACGGGTCGCCGACATCGCCGCCGCCTGCGGCACCAGCACGGCCGCCGTGCACTACCACTTCCCCGGCCGTGACGAGCTGCTGGAGGCGGCCGTGCGCTGGTGCATGGACGAGGACACCGCGCGGCGCGCGGCGGGCCTGGCCGAAGCCGCGGACGCGCGCGCCGAACTGCTCCACCTCATCGCCTTGCAGACGCCGCGCACCGAACAGCAGCGGCGGCAGTGGCTGGTCTGGCTCGACCTGTGGGCGCAGGCCGCCCGCTCCACCGCCGTCGGGCGGCTGCACGAGCACTACTACCGGCAGTGGCGGACCACCGTCGCCGAGGTCGTCCGCCGGGGCGTCGAACAGGGCGTCTTCCGGCCCGTCGACCCGGAGTCCACCGCGCTGCGGCTCACCGCGCTCATCGACGGCCTGGCCACCCAGGTGCTCGCCACCGCACCCGACAGCACCACCCCGGACCGCATGCACGCGGCGCTGCTCGCCTTCGTCGAAGGCGAACTGACACCCGCTGCCTAGCCCGCCTCCTCCACCGAAGGACACCGCGTGAACAACGACGTCATCATCACCTGCGCGCTCACCGGCGCCGGCGACACCGTGGGCCGCTCCCCGCACGTGCCCGTCACGCCCGGGCAGATAGCCCGGTCCGCCGTCGAGGCGGCCTCGGCCGGCGCCGCCGTCGTACACATCCACGTACGCGACCCGGAGACCGGTGCTCCCTCCCGCGACCCCCGTCTGTACGCCGAGGTCGTCGAGCGGATCAAGGAGACCGGCACCGACGTCGTCATCAACCTCACCGCCGGGATGGGCGGCGACCTCGTCATCGACCCGGACGAGCCGCTGCGGCAGCTGCCCGGTACGGATCTGGTCGGCGGTCTGGAGCGGCTGCCGCATGTCGAGGAGCTGCTCCCCGACATCTGCACCCTGGACTGCGGCTCCCTCAACTTCGGCGACGGCTCCAGCCTGTACGTGTCCACTCCGGACATGCTGCGCGCGGGCGCCCGGCGCATCCAGGAGCTGGGCGTACGGCCGGAGCTGGAGATCTTCGACACCGGGCAGCTGTGGTTCGCCAAGCAGCTGCTGGCCGAGGGGCTGCTCGACGACCCGACCGTCTTCCAGCTGTGCATGGGCATTCCGTGGGGCGCGCCGGCCGACCCGGGCGTGCTCCAGTCGATGGTCGCGATGCTCCCGGAGGGCGCCGAGTGGGCCAGCTTCGCGCTCGGCCGGATGCAGGTGCCGTGGGTCGCGCAGTCCATCCTGCTCGGCGGCAACGTACGGGTGGGGCTGGAGGACAACCTGTACCTGAGCAAGGGCGTCCAGGCGACCAACGGGCAGCTGGTCGAACGCGCCGTACAGATCACGGAGTTGCTGGGCGCGAACGTCGCCACCCCGGACCAGGCCCGGGCGCGCCTCGGCCTGAAGCCGCGCGGCTGAGCCGGACCGCCCGCCCCCCTATCCCGCCCCGACCTCCAGGAGTTCCCCATGTCCCCCACCCCTCCCCGGTCCGTGCGCCGTGTGGCGTGCATCGGCGCCGGCGTCATAGGCGGCGGCTGGGTCGCCCACTTCCTCGCCCGCGGCTACGACGTCACCGCCTGGGACCCGGCACCGGACGCCGAGGACAAGCTGCGCCGCCTGGTCACGGCCGCCTGGCCCGCCCTGGCACAGCTCGGCCTGGCCGAAGGCGCCTCCGCCGACCGCCTCACCCTGGCACCGACCCTCGCCGAGGCCGTCGCCGACGCGGAGTTCGTCCAGGAGAGCGCCCCCGAGCAGCTGGAACTCAAGCGCGACCTGCTCGCCCAGCTCGACGCGGCCGCCCCGCCCGGTGTGGTCATCGCCTCGTCCACCTCCGGCTATCCGATGACCGACATGCAGACCACGGCCGCCACTCCCGGCCGCCTGGTCGTCGGGCACCCGTTCAACCCGCCCTACCTCATCCCGCTGGTCGAGGTCATCGGCGGCGAGCGGACCGAGCGCGCGGCGGTCGAGTGGGCCGCACGCTTCTACGAGGCGGCGGGCAAGTCCGTGATCACCATGGACCGCGAGCTGCCCGGCTTCATCGCCAACCGCCTCCAAGAGGCCCTGTGGCGGGAAGCGCTGCACATGGTCGCCAACGGGGAGGCCACGGTCGAGGACATCGACGCGTCGATCACCGAAGGGCCGGGGCTGCGCTGGGCGTTCATGGGGCCGATCCTGACGTTCGCGCTGGCCGGCGGCGAGGGCGGGATGGCCCACATGCTGGACCACTTCGGTCCGTCGCTGAAGTCCCCGTGGACCCGGCTGGCGGCGCCCGAGCTGGACCGCGCGCTGCGCGACGCGATGGTCGACGGCTGCGAGCGGGCCGCCCGGGGCCGTACGTACGCGCAGCTCGTCGCCGAGCGCGACCAGGGCGTCATCGACGTGCTGCGCGCGACCGGCCGCCTGGGCGGGCCCGCCCGGTGACGGCGCGCCTGCCACTGCTGCGCCGGACGGTCCAGGACGACTGGATCGACTACAACGGCCATCTCTCCGAGGCCTATTACGTCCTGGTCTTCGGCTTCGCCACGGACGCCCTCATGGACGCGGCCGGCCTCGACGCGGCCTACCGCGTCCGTACCGGGCACTCGCTCTACACGGTCGAGGCGCACGTGCGCTACCTCGCGGAGGTGCCGCGGGGCGCCGGGCTCGCGGTGCGGACCACGGTGCTGGGCGTGGGCGCGAAGAAGGCACGGTTCGTCCACGAGATGTACGTGGACGGCGCGGCCGGCGGCCCGGTGGCCACGGAGGAGATTTTCGCCCTGCACGTGCACCAGGGCGCGGGGCGGGCCGCGCCGCTGCCCGAGGAGGCGCGGGAGCGGCTGGCGGCGCTGGCCGGGCCGGTGCCGGAGTGGGCGGGGCGGGGAATCCGGGACGTGTAGCACGCGTTGCACGGCGTGTCCCCCGCCGGGCGGGGGCGCGCCGCCGCCGGGTCGGCCGCCCGGCCACCGCGCGGTGCGACTCTAGAGTTCCACGCCCCGTCCAGAGAGGACCCGTCATGCCGTCCGTACCAGGTCACCGCATCACCGTCGAAGAGGGCACCGACCACGTCCGCGTCGTCCACGACGGCCAGGTCGTCGCCGACAGCCGCCGTCCGCTGCTGCTCCACGAGACCGGCTATCCGGTGCGCTACTACCTGCCGCCCGCGGACGTCCGCACGGACCTGCTGGTCCCGTCCGGGACCAGCACCCACTGCCCGTTCAAGGGAGACGCCTCCTACTGGTCGCTCTCCGGTGGCCCGGAGGACATCGCGTGGGCCTACCCTGCGCCGAAGTCCGCGGTGGCCCGGATCAAGGACCACCTCTGCTTCTACGAGGCGGAGTTGGTGGACGAGGGCAGCGAGGGAAGCGAGTAGGAAAGTTTCCTAACTATTCTCCTCCGGACTTATTGACGCGTACATGTACCGTCGTCAGGATTCCTCCGACGGCACCTCCGCCGACCGAGGAGACGGACATGACGCCCACCCCCCGCGCCACGAAGTCCCGCACCACCCGCTCCGCCCGGCCCTTCCTGGCCAACCCCCGCACCGGCATACCCACCGCCGCGGGCGCGGTCCTCGCGCTCGTCGGCGGTGCGCTGCTGTGGTCACCGGCCGGGCGGGCGGACGCCGCGCCGGAGCGGACGGCGGCGCGGGCCGGCGGCTTCACCGCGGTGGCCGCCGGCGACATCGCCGAGCAGTGCACCGCGAGCAGCAGCAGCTGCGTGCATCCGAAGACCGCGGCCCAGGTCAAGAAGATCAACCCGGCCTTCGTGCTGACCATGGGCGACAACCAGTACGACGACGCCCGCCTGAAGGACTTCCAGAAGTACTACGACACGTCCTGGGGCGCGTTCAAGGCGAAGACCCACCCGGTGGCCGGCAACCACGAGACGTACGACCCGGCCGGCAAGCTGGCCGGGTACAAGTCCTACTTCGGCTCCCTCGCCTACCCCCAGGGCAAGAGCTACTACAGCTTCGACCACGGCAACTGGCACTTCATCGCGCTGGACTCCAACAGCCTGGACTCCGCGCAGACCAAGTGGCTCAAGGGCGACCTCGCCGCCAACTCCAAGAAGTGTGTGGCCGCCTACTGGCACCACCCGCTGTTCTCCTCCGGCGAGCACGGCAACCAGCCGGTCAGCCGCTCGGTGTGGAAGCTGCTGTACGACGCCAAGGCCGAGCTGGTGCTCAACGGGCACGACCACCACTACGAGCGCTTCGCGCCGCAGGACCCGGACGGCAACGCCGACCCGAAGGGGCTGGTCGAGCTGCTCGCCGGGATGGGCGGCGCCAACCCGTACAAGATCGAGGAGGTCCAGCCGCACAGCGAGAAGCGGCTGACGAAGACCTTCGGCGTGGTCAAGCTGGACTTCACCGACGACGGGTTCTCCTGGGAGCTGGTCGGCACGGACGGGAAGACGAAGGACAGCAGCCCGTCCTACCAGTGCCACTGACCGGCGGCCCGGAACCCACCCGCCATGTATCTCGCCACCACCGGCGCGGCCGCCGCCACCACGCGGCTGACGCGCGGCCGCGTCGCCGGACCGGTCCTCGCCCTCGGCACGGTCAGCCTGGTCACCGACATCTCCTCCGAGATGGTCACCGCCGTACTGCCCCTGTACTTCGTCCTCCAACTCGGCCTCTCACCGCTCCAGTTCGGATTTCTGGACGGGCTCTACAACGGTGTCACCGCACTCGTACGGCTGCTGGGCGGGCACGCCGCCGACCGCGGCGGGCGGCACAAGCTGGTGGCCGGCACCGGGTACGCGCTGTCCGCGCTGTCCCGGCTGGGCCTGCTGCTCGCGGGCGGCGGCACGGCCGGGATCGGCGCGGCCATCGCCGCCGACCGCATCGGCAAGGGCGTACGGACCGCCCCGCGCGACGCGCTGATCTCGCTCAGCAGCCCGCCGGACACCCTGGGCCGGGCGTTCGGCGTGCACCGCGCGATGGACACCACGGGTGCGCTGCTCGGCCCGCTCGCCGCGTTCGCACTGCTGTGGGCGACCGCGGACGCCTACGACGCGGTGTTCGTCGTCAGCTTCTGCGTCGGGCTGCTGGGTGTGCTGCTGCTGGTCGCGTTCGTGCCGGGACGCGCTGCTCCGGGCCCGGTCGCCGCCCCCGGCCCACGGGTCCCACTGCGCAGCCGGATCACCGAGCCGCTGCGCGACGCCGCCTTCCGGCGGATCATGCTGGCCGCCGCCCTGCTGGGCGCGGCCACCATCGGCGACTCGTTCGTCTACCTGCTGCTCCAGCGGCAACTGGACTTCGCGGTGCGCTGGTTCCCGCTGCTGCCGCTCGGCACCGCCGCGGTCTACCTGCTCCTCGCGGTGCCCGCCGGGCGGCTCGGCGACCGCATCGGACGCCGGGTCCCCTTCCTCCTCGGCCACGCGGCCCTGCTCGCCGCCTACGTCCTGCTGCTGGCCGTCGGCGACGGCACCGTCCTGCTGGTCGGTGTACTGGTGCTGCTCGGTGTCTTCTACGCGGCCACCGACGGCGTGCTGATGGCCCTGGCGGGCCCGGTGCTGCCGGCGGCGCGCCGGGCGAGCGGCATGGCGCTGCTCCAGACGGGCCAGGCGCTGACCCGGCTGCTCGCCGCCGCGGGGTTCGGTGCCGCCTGGACCCTGTGGGACAGCCGGGCCGCGCTGGTCACCGCCGTCGTCGTCCTCGCGGCCGCCCTGGCGGGCGCCGCCGCGCTGCTTCCCCGTACGGAAAGGCGGTCGTCGTGGTCGTGACGGACAGGGCAAGTGCCCCGGCGGAGAGCACGCCCCGCGGGGCAGGGCCGGGCGGGCCGTCCCTGCGCGCCCGTGTCATCGCCATCGCGGTGGCCACCGCCGTACTCGCCACGGTCGCCGTGGTCTACACGGTGACGGCGGCCCGGCGCGCCGATTCCGCCGACACGCCCTCGGCGTTCGGGCTGGACCGCGGACAGCTGTACTTCCGCAGTACACGGGAGGGGGACGGGGCGGGGCGGGTGGCACGCGTGGCCGCCGTGCCGGCCGCCCGCGGGGCCGCCGCGATGAGCGCGAAGGCGGCCCCGGCGCCGGACCACCGCACCACCGGCGGCCCCGTCTGCGAACGCTTCCACGCGGCCGGCGGCACCGCCCTGTGCCTCCAGCGCCGTCCCGGCATCCCCCCGGCCGCGTACGCCGTCGTCCTGGACGGACGGCTGCGCGAGAAACGCCGGATCGCCCTGACCGGCATCCCCAACCGGGCCCGGGTCTCCGCCTCCGGCCGGATGCTGTCCTGGACGATGTTCGCCACCGGCGACTCCTACGCCACCACCTCCTTCTCCACCCGGACGTCCCTCCTCGACACCCGCACCGGCTACCTGATCAAGAACATGGAGGACATCCCGCTCACCCTCGACGGCCGCCGCTACCACTCCCCCGACGTCAACTACTGGGGCGTCAGCTTCGCCCGCGACGACAACCGCTTCTACGCCACGGTCTCCACGAAGGGCCGGACCTACCTCGTCGAGGGGGATCTGCGCCGCTGGACGGCCCGCACCCTGCGCGAGAACGTGGAGTGCCCGTCACTCTCCCCCGACAACACCCGGCTGGCCTTCAAGAAGCGGGTGCGGGAAGGGGCCCGCGACCCCTGGCGGCTGTACGTGCTCGACCTGCGCACGATGCGGGAACAGCCGCTCGCGGAGGAGCGCAGCGTGGACGACCAGGCGGCCTGGCTGGACGACCACACGCTCGGCTACGCGCTGCCGGGGCGCGGCGGCAGGGGCAGCGACATCTGGACCGTCCCGGCGGACGGCACCGGCGCCCCGGCGCTACGGGTGGCCGACGGCTCGTCCCCCGCACCGGTGCGCTGACCGGGCCACCCGCGCTACTCGGCGGGCCCACCGCCCCCGGCGCACAGGCGCGGCGCGTTCCCGGCCGCGTCGACCGGCCCGTCCGGTCCGCCCAGCCGGTCCGCCAGGTCCTGCGCCCAGCCCGTGAGCCCGGCGACGTCGATGTCGTACGGGACGGTGTCCGCGTACGGGGCGATGGCGCCCGCGCCCCGGAGCAGCAGCGCCGCACCGCCCTTCGCGTTGCCGCGGGCGGCGTGCGTCAGCCCGACGGCGAGCTGGGCGAGGCCGCGCCACAGCTGCCGCTCCGGCTCGGGGGCCGTCTTCCAGGAGTCCTCCAGCACTTCGTGGGCGTGGAAGGGCATACCGCGGTCCAAGAGGTCCTGGGCCTCGGCGAGCGCCTGCCGGGGACGGCGCTCGACGCCCTCGGGCTGGCGGGCCACGCCCGGCGCGCCGTACGGGAGCGGGCGGCCCAGGCCGTCCCGCGGCCGGGCGTTGCGGGCCCGGCCCTCGGGGTCACGGTCCCGTCCGGCCCCGGCCGCCGCTCCGGTACCGCTTCCGGCGCCGCAGTGTTCGCAGCCGGACTCGGCCGGGCGGTCCGGGATCCGGCCGCACTCCGGGCACACCCGGTCCAGCCAGCAGGCCGGGTCGCCGCCCTCATCGCCTCGTGTCACGTTCACGGTTCGATTGTGCAGCGCGCGGCGGGCCGGTGTGCGGCCGGGGCGGCGGCCGGGGGGCGGCCGGGGGGGGGCGGCCGGGGGGCCGGAGCAACGGCCATGGGGCCGGAGCCGGGCGGCGGCCGTACGGTCAGGAACCGTCGCCGGGCGTCCGCCGACCGCGGACGTACATCCGCCAGCCGAAGACGGCACCGATCGCGAGCGCCACGGAGAAACCGCCGGCGACCGCCCACAGCCTGGCGTCCGTACGCCGTCCGGGCCCCCGGGAAACCTGGGCGGCGACCGGCCGCACGGAGGCGGCGTGGCCTTCCGCCCCGCCGCGCGCCCCGCCGGCCGACGGAGCGGACCGGCCGCCGCCCGGCGCGGCGGCAGCGGCCTGGAGGGAGCCCACCGGGCGCGCCTTGCCCACCGCCTTGAAGCCCCAGTCCAGCAGCGAACCCGCCTCGTGGTACACGGCGTTGCCGGCCCCGGACTGCGGTCCCAGCACGGTGACCAGCAAGGTACGGCCACCGCGGCGGGCCGCGGCGATCAGGGTGTTGCCGGCGTTGCTCGTGTAGCCGTTCTTGACGCCCACGATGCCGGGGTAGCGCGGCATCCCGTTCGCACCGGACAGCATCCGGTTGGTGTTCTGGATCTCGAACGAGGGGCTGCCCCTGCTGGGGAACCGGGCCGTCGTGGTGGCGCAGTACCGGGCGAAGTCGGCGTTGGCGAGCCCCGCGCGGCCGAACACGCTCAGGTCGTACGCCGAGGACAGCTGCCCCGGACTGTCGTACCCGTCCGGGGACCGCACCGTGGTGTCCCGGGCGCCCAGTTGCCGCGCCCTGGCCTGCATTTCCTTCGCGGTGGCCGTCCAGCCGCCGTTCATCGAGGCGAGCACCCGTACCGCGTCGTTGCCGGAGCGCAGGAAGACGCCCCGCCACAGGTCGGCGACCTGGTAGCTGCGGCCCTCCTGGAGGCCGACGAGGCTGCTGCCGGAACCGATGCCGGCCAGCTCCTTCGCGGTGACCTTGTGCACGGCGCCCGCGCGGAACTTCGGCAGGACGGTGACCGCGAACAGGGTCTTGAGGGTGCTGGCGGGCGCGAGCCGCTGGTGCGCGTTCTTGGCCGCCAGCACGTCGCCCGTACGGACGTCGGTCACCGTCCAGGCGCGGGCGGTCACCCCGCCGGGCAGCGCGGGCGCGCCGGCCCCCACCACCTCCAGCCCGGTGCGGTCCCCCAGCTGGTCCGCCACCGGCCCCCTGGCCGCCCCCGCCCCCCGGTCCGCCGCCTGCCGGCCCGTCACGACCTCGTCGGCACGGGCCACCGTCGGTATGGAGGTGAGGGTCAGGCCGGTGACGGCGATGACGGCCAGCGCACCGGCATTCCGCGACAAAAGCGTGTCAATTGCCATGCCTTCACGCTAGGAAGCGTGCACTTCGGCCGCAGAGGGACCTACGCCAGACGGCCGAAGCCTCACCGGGACCGGAGAAGCGGGGTGAAAACGGGGAGGCTCAAGGCCAAAGCCTCACGGGCGGCTACGGCGAAGGAACGCCTCTGCGGCCACACACGCCCCGCGCGCACGAGGACCCGCCCGGTGCGACGGGGGATGCACACCGGGCGGGCCTCACGACCTTTTCTACCGCATGCAGGAACGGTTATGCCTCAAAAACTTGTTCGCCCCGCAACTACCAGGCGACGGGGAGCGAGATCAGGCCACGTGAGCGCAGGGTGCGGCGGTACTCCAGCGCGGCCCGCGGCCCGTCCAGCCGCAGACCGGGAAAACGCCTGATGAGAGCGGTCAGCGCGGTCACCGTCTCCAGCCGCGCCAGCGCCGCGCCGAGGCAGTGGTGGATGCCATGCCCGAACGCAAGGTGCCCCGCGGTGTCACGGCCCGGATCCAGCGTTCCCGCGGCGGTGAAACGGTGCGGGTCGCGATTGGCCGAAGCCAGGGCGAGCAGCACACTCTCCCCCGCGGGCACCCGTACGCCGCCGATCTCCACGTCCTCCAGGGGGAACCTGCGGATGGCCAGCGAGGCCGGCCCGTCGTAGCGCGCAAACTCCTCCACGGCCGCCGACAGTTCGGCTGGATTCGTACGCAACGCTGTGAGGCGGTCGGGGTGGTCGAGCAGGGCGAGCACGGAGTTGCCGATGAGGTGGACGGTGTTCTCGTAGCCGGCGAAGAGGAGGAGGAAGGCCAGCGAGGTGAGTTCGTCCTCGGTGAGCCGGTCCCCGAGCCCGTCTCCGCCCCCGCGCCCGCTCCTGTCCCCGTCCCGCACCAGGATCAAGTCGGAGAGCAGATCGCCCCCCGGCTCCGCCCGCTTGGCGGCTATCAGGTCGGTGAAATAGCGCATCATCGCCCCGACGGCCTCCTTCGCCCCTTCCGGCCGGGCCGGGTCGGGCGTGACCAGCGCGTCCGTCCAGGCACGGAAGTCCGGCCGGTCGCCCTCCGGTACGCCCAGGAGGTCGCAGATGACGATGATGGGCAACGGGCCCGCATAACTGGCCACCAGGTCCGTCCGCCCGGCGCCCTCGACCGCGTCCAGCAGAGCGTCCGCGACCCGCCGCACGGGCTCCCGCAGCTTCTCGACCCGGGCGGAGGTGAACGCCTTGGCCACCAGGCGGCGCACCCGGGTGTGGTCCGGCGGGTCCATGTTGAGCAGGTTGGCGTCCAGAGCGGGCGGCAGCGCGAACCCGCGGTAGCCGCCGCGCGCGTTGCGCTTGTCCAGGGAGAGCCGGGGGTCGGCCAGGCACCGGCGCACGTCCTCGTACCGCGTCACCAGCCACGCAGGCCGCCCGTCCGGACCGGCGATCCGGTGGACGGGCCCGGCTTCCCGCAGCGCCGCGTAACCGGCGTACGGGTCGTCCAGGAGGTGCGTCACGTCGATGAGGTCGTCGGGGCCGGTCTCGGCGGTGTTCTGCATGGTGCATGACTCTAGACACGGCGTCCGCCGAGCCCATGGGCGCCCGCCGCCCGCCCCGGCTCAGTGCCGCTGCATCGCGCTGCGCTGGCGCAGTTCGGTGAGCACGGTGTCGGTCAGCGGCGAATGGTAGACGTCCGCGACGCGCGCCAAGTGCTCGAATTCCGCGGCCAGTTCGGCGGACCGGCCGAGCCGCGCACCGCCGGGCAGGCAGCCCGGCGGTCGCTCCCGGGCCCCGGCGAACCCGTCCTCCGCACGCTCCGGCGCCCCCGGCCACTCCTCCGCCCGCACCACCACGCTCTCCGCGCCGATCACGGGAACGCGCCCGACCGCCCGGTTCTCCAGACCGCGGCGCAGCGCGGCGGCCTCCGCGACGGCCGCCAGCTGGCGTTCGTCCGCCACCACGGCACGCCCGCGCTCGCGCGCGATGTCGACGGTGTCCGCCTCCACGTACCGCCGGATGCCGCGCTGCACGTCCCGGATCTGCGCCAGCTGCCGGTCGGCGCGCCACTGGAGGCCGGCGAACGGCCACCGCCCGCCCAGAAACGGGCGGTTCGCCGTCATCTCGGGAACCTGGGTGGCGACGTCCTTCCACAGCGGGTGCAACCGGCGCAGTCGGCGCCAGGCGTTCGCCCGCGGACCCGCGGCCGGCAGCGCGAACCCGGCCAGCACCAGGACCGCGGCGGCCGAGGCGCTCAACGGCGCCACCCCGTCGGACAGCCACGGCACCTCGTACCCGGCCCAGGACAGTGCGAAGCCGGCCAGCTTGCAGGCGCAGTACGCCAGACCGAGCCAGCAGCCCGCGGCCAGCACCCGCAGCCCCCGGGCGAGCCAGGAGGCGCCGAGCCGGCCGGCGTAGCGCGGGCAGAGCGTGCCCAGGCCCGCGAGGCTCGCGCCGAAGATGGCCAGATACAGCACCAGGAACGTCATCACTCCCGGCGAGCCGGGGTACGCCGTACCGAAGTCGCGGGGGTGTTCCACGCCGTCCGGCCGCCCGGTGACGAAACAGGTGACCGCCACCGCCCAGGCCACGGCCACGGCCGCCACGGCCGTACGGGACCGCGCCCGCGCCCGCGCGCGGCCCTCCGCGCCCGTACCGCCGTTCCAGCGCAGCAACAGGACGAACGCGCCCGTCGCGAACACCACGACCGAGGAGGAGAGCAGCACCATCGACAGGTTCGGCACACCGGTCAGCCGGTCGAACCACCGGTAGACGCCGGGGACGGAGAAGAGGAACACCGTCGTGGCACCGGCGCTCATCACGCACGTCAGCCCCAGGACCACGTTGCCGCGGCCAGGGAGCCAGGCACGCGCCCTGAAGGCGACGAGGGCCCAGACCACTCCGCCGAAACACAGATACAGCACGTCAAACACTCGATCCCCCGTCCGAGTAACCGATTCCGGCGCCACACGGCGCCGCCCTTCTTCGCGCCGTCGCTCGTGCAACCCGTGGCGCCGGGCACACCGCGCCGGTGCCGCAGCGCGGGCCCGTCGCTCTCCGCACCGCCGGGCGCCACGTGCCCCATCAGCACGCGGCCGATTTCATGCAGCACGATGTACGTCCGAAGCCAGGCAGCGGCCCGCAGCCCGCAGAAAATCCCGCGCCCGTCACCGGCGCAGACCGTCGAACCCGGAGCCCTGCCCCTCGGCCGCATCGGCGCACCCCGCGCGGAACACCCCCGGCACCCCGTGCCCACATCGCCCATGCCCGTCGGACCGGCCCCGCCCGGCAGCACCATCCCCCTGACCAGCCGCCCGCAGCGATACCGGCCCCGCACGCCCCCCATGGCATCCGCTCCCCCGGCTCCCGGCCACCCGCGCCCCGCACGCAGCTGACACCCCCGAAACCGCAGCCCGCATCCTGACACGCGAGGAATAACGCGCACCAGTCCACTTACGGACAGTGAAAACACCGGAAGCAGGGGCCTGTTTCCAGGGAATCGAAGACGGGACGGAGAGGGGCCGGGTCGGCCCGGAAAGCGGCGGCCGGCCGTACGCCTGGCCGTCCGGGCGGCCGGCACAGGCCCTCGCCGACGGCGCCACGCCCGAACACCGCGAAGGCCGCCCTCGCATCCCTGCGAGAACGGCCTACGACCTGCGAAAACGCTGGTCGGGACGACAGGATTTGAACCTGCGACCCCTTGACCCCCAGTCAAGTGCGCTACCAAGCTGCGCCACGTCCCGATGCCCGGCCGGCCGGGTGTGGGCCCGGGTGGCCGTGCACGAGAACAATACCGCATGTCAGGGGGTGTCCACCGCCAGGTTTCGGTGGGGCGGCCGGGTGGGTGGTCCGGGGTGGGCGGTGTTCTCGGGCGGGTGGGGATGAGTACGCGTACTCATGCAGGGCCGGGCGGGTGGCGGGACGCTACGCGCATGACCACTCCATCGATACAGCGGCCGACGACCACCGCCTTCTTCGTCCAGTCCGCGATCTCGTTCGGGCTCTCCCTGGTCGCCCTGATGGTGGGCATCGTCAAGCTGCCCGTGGGCGCCTGGGAGCGCGGCTTCCTCGGGCTCGGGCTGATCTTCGTGGTCTCGTCGGCGTTCACGCTGGCCAAGTGCGTACGGGACCGGCAGGAGGTCGAGGAGGTCACCAACCGGGTGGACAAGGCCCGGATCGACAAGCTCCTCATCGAGCAGGACGTCTTCAAGCCCGGTCAGGTGTGACGCCGGGCGCGTCGACGCCGACCGTTTCGGGGCGGTCGCCCAGCAGGTAGCGGGCGCCCGCCCCGCTCTCCGCCGCCGCGTCGCCCGGGTTGTACAGGCCGCATTTGCGCAGGCTCAGACAGCCGCAGCCGATGCAGCCCGCCAACTGGCCGCGCAACCGCTGGAGTTCGGCGATCTGCTGGTCGATGCGTCGGGTCCAGGTGCGGGCGACGCTGTTCCACTGGGCGGCGTTGGGCGCGCGGTCCTGCGGCAGCTTGGCCAGAGCGGCGCTGGTCTCCTCCAGGGAGAGGCCGACCACCTGGGCCGCCCGGATGAAGGCGACGCGGCGCAGGGTGGCGCGGGTGAAGCGGCGCTGTCCGCCGCTGGTGCGTTCGGAGTGGATCAGTCCCAGTTCCTCGTAGTAGCGCAGCGCGGAGGCGGCCAGTCCGCTGCGGCCTGCGAGTTCCCCGATCGGGAGGCGGTCGTGGGGTGATGTCATGCCCGCAGCCTAGCGCTTGACTTCAAGTGCGCTTGAAGTTGCAGGCTCTCTGCCATGACGAACACGACCACGGACACCGTCCCGTCGCCACAGACGGACTTCGCCGCGCTGCCCCGTCTGATGAGCCTGATGACCGGGGACGAGAAGCACGGACCGGCCGCCACCTCCACCCTCGACGCCCTGTGGGTGCTCTACGACCGGGTGCTGCGGGTCTCCCCCGCCACCGCGCAGGACCCGGACCGGGACCGGTTCCTGCTCTCCAAGGGGCACGGCCCGATGGCCTACTACGCGGTGCTCGCCGCCAAGGGCTTCTTCCCCGCCGCGTGGCTGCCGGGCTTCGGCTCGTACGACTCGCCGCTCGGCCACCATCCGGACCGGGTGCTGGTGCCGGGCGCGGAGATCGGCAGCGGTTCGCTGGGGCACGGGCTGCCGCTGGCCGTGGGCACGGCGCTCGGCCTGCACGCCCAGGGGCGCACCGGCCCGGCGGTCTGGGTCCTGATCGGTGACGCCGAGCTGGACGAGGGCAGCAACCACGAGGCCATCGCGTACGCGGGCGCCGCCGGCCTGTCCCGGCTGCACACGCTGGTGGTCGACAACTCCTCGGCGACCCACGGCTGGCGCGGCGGGATCGCCTCGCGGTTCGAGGCCGCGGGCTGGTCCACGACGACCGTGGACGGGCGCGACCACGAAGCGCTGCACGCGGCGTTCACCCTGCCCCACCCGGACCGGCCGCACGCGGTGGTCGCCCGGGTGGAGCCGAAGGAGTACGCGGGTGAGCCGAAGCCGAAGCAGGTGGACGAACCCGGCGAGCCCCAGGCCGTCGCCGCCTGAGCCCTGCCGTACTCCGTTCGCCCCCAACCCCTGCCGCTCCGCCACTTCTATCGCACCCCGTACCGACTTCGAGAGGAATACATCCGATGGACACCATGCGCGAACGTTTCGCCTCGGTCACCACCCAGCTGCTCGACGAGGACCCCCGGCTGGCGGTGGTGCTCGCCGACATCGGTGTGGACGGCTTCCGTACGGCCCAGGAGCGCCACCCCCGGCGGGTGATCAACGTCGGCATCAGGGAACAGCTGCTCGTCGGGGTGGGCGGCGGCCTCGCCCTGGCCGGGCTGCGGCCCGTCGTGCACACCTTCGCCAGCTTCCTGGTGGAGCGGCCCTTCGAGCAGGTCAAGCTGGACTTCGGGCACCAGGACGTGGGCGGGGTGCTGGTGAGCGCCGCCGGTTCCTACGACTGGCCGGCCGGCGGCTTCACCCACATGGCGCCGGGGGACATCGCCCTGCTGGACAGTCTGGACGGCTGGACCATGCACGTCCCCGGGCATCCGGACGAGGCGGAGACGCTGCTGCGGCACGCCGCCGCGGCCGGTGACGACAAGGTCTACGTACGGCTGTCCGTACAGAGCAACGAAGCGGCGCGGCCGGTCGACGGGGCCCGCTTCCTGCCGGTGCGCGAGGGGCGGGACGGTGTCGTGCTGGCGGTCGGGCCGATGCTGGACAACGTCCTCGCCGCCACCGAGGGCCTGGACGTGACCGTGCTGTACGCCACGACCGTGCGACCCTTCGACGACGCGGCGCTGCGGACCGCGGTGGCCGGGACCACGGCGGCGGACGTGGTGGTCGTGGAGCCGTACCACGAGGGCACCTCGACCCGGCACGTGAACGACGCGCTGGCGCACGTACCGCACCGCGTCCTCGGTCTGGGCGTCGGGCGCCGGGAGCTGCGCCGCTACGGGCAGCTCGACGAGCACCTGGCGGGCCAGGGACTGGACGCGCGGGCGCTACGCGAGCGGATCACCGGGTTCCTGGCCCGGTGAGGCCCCGCGGCCGGGGTGCGCCACCGCACGAACCGGCCGTTTCACCGGAGGTGTTCGGCCACCGCCGGAGGCCGCGGCCCGCGGGTGTTCGGCCACCGCCGGAGGCCGCGGCCCGTGGGTCTCCGGCCTCCGCCCCGCTCCGGTTCCGCTTCTCCCCGGCCACCGCCGGGAGGCACCCCCGTTCCCGCCAACTCTGGAAGGTACCCCAGACGCTCCACCGAGGGTGTTGACCCAGGCCCAACGGTGCGTGACACGATCGGTCGGCCCGCCGCCGGCGATCGACCCGCGCAACCCGCCACAGCTGGAGGACCGTTGGACACCACGGACAGATCCGAGGACGCTTCGTCGGCCGCGCCCCCGCCGCGGCCCCTCACCCGGCGCAGATTCCTGCAGGGCACGGCCTCCGCGGCGGCGGTCACCGGCCTGGCCGGGCTGCCCGGTCCGCTCGCCGGTACGGCCCGCGCCGCCGACGCCGCCGGCCTGCCCACCCTTTCCTTCACCGCCGCCACGAACGGCTCCGCCACCCTCTCGCCCGCCGGCGACCGGCTGGTCGCCGAGATCCAGAACGTCCTGTGGTCCGTGCCGCGCGGGGGCGGCGAGGCCCGAGCGCTCACGCCGCCGGACCTGGAGCCCACCCGGCCCGTCTTCTCCCCCGACGGCAGCCGCGTCGCCGTCTGCGCCTACCGCGGCGGCGGCTTCCACATCTGGACGCTGCGCCCCGACGGCACGGACCTGCGGCAGCTGACCGACGGGCCGTGGGACGACCGCGGCCCGGCCTGGTCGCCGGACGGCACCCGCATCGCCTTCGCGTCCGAGCGGGGCGGTGACCCGGTGGCGGGCAGCCCGTACCGGATCTGGGTCCTGGACGTACGGACGCGGAAACTGACCCGCGTGACCGGGCGGGCCGGGCAGCAGGGGCCCCACCAGGACGGCGCGTGGGAGGACTTCGATCCCACCTGGTCACCGGACGGCGAACGGCTGTGGTTCGTGCGCGGCACGGTCTCGGACACCACGCTGGACAGCCGTACCGTCGCGTCGGTACGGGCCGACGGCAGCGGCGGGGTCACCACCGAGCACACCGACACCTCCGGCGGCCAGGTCATGGTTCCGGCGGTGGCGCCCGCGGGCAAGGGCGGTGCCGCCCGCCTCGCCTATCTGCGCACCACCGACCGTCCCGGCGGCACCTGCACCCTGGTCGTGGACGGCGCCCCGGTCCCGGTGGACGGTGACGTGCTGCCCGTACCGGCGCGCTGGAGCTCGCGCGAGGAGCTGCTGCTGACCGTTGACGGCCGGTTCACCGTGCTGCGGCCCGGCGCGCCGGACGCCGCGGAGACCATCGACTTCACCGCCGAGCTGCCGGTGCGCCGGCCCCGCTACGAGGTCAAGGACTACGGCTTCGAGCGCACGGGCGTCCGGCCGGTGCGCGGGGTGCACCTGCCCGCGCTCTCCCCCGACGGCCGCCAGGTGGCCTTCGCCGCGCTGAACTCGCTGTGGCTGGCGCCCACTTCGGGCGGCAGGCCGCGGCGGCTCGTCCGGTCCGGCGCCACGCGGTACGTCCTCGGGCCGAGCTGGGCCCGCGACGGCCGCTCCCTGCTGTACGCCGACGACCGCGACGGGCTGTTCGCGGTGCGCCGGCACGACCTGGCGACCGGCGCGGAAACGGTGCTGGCCGAGGGAGGCCGGGTGCAGCCCGCGCTGTCCCCGGACGGCGGACGGCTCGCCGCGATCGACATGTCGGGCAATCTGGTGGTGCGGGATCTGGCCGACGGCACCGAGCGCGTGGCCGCCGCGCCGCTGGGCGCCGGCGGGGTGCCGGGCCGGCCCAGCTGGTCACCGGACGGCCGCTACCTGGCGTTCTGCGACCGCAACCGCCTCAACCACCGCTTCCGCGAGGGCTACAACCTCATCCGGATCGTCGACACCCGTACGGGCGAGGACCGGCTGCACACCCCCGGCCCCGGGGACACCCTGCCGTGCATCGCCGACCGCTACGACTCCGGCCCCGTCTGGTCCCCGGACGGCCGGTGGCTGGCGCTGATCGCCGAATCCGCGCTGTGGGTGCTGCCCGTACGGCCGGACGGCACCCCCGACGGCGCCCCGCGCCGGCTGACCGACGAAAGCGCCGACCACCCGTCCTGGTCCGGCGACTCCCGTACGCTCCTCTATCTCTCGGCCGGCCGGCTGCGGCTGACCGGCGTGGACGGCGGCCCGGCCCGTACGGTCAGGGTGGCCCTGGACCACCGCGGCACGCGCGCCCGGGACACGGTCGTGCACGCGGGCCGGTTCTGGGACGGCACCGGCGAGGAGGTGCGCGAGGACGTGGACCTGGTGGTGCGCGACGGCCGGATCACCTCCGTCGAGCCGCACGGCCGGGCGGCGGGCCGGCGCGCCGCCCGGCGCGTCGACGCCTCCGCGCGGACGGTGATCCCCGGGCTGTGGGACTCGCACACCCACCCCTGGCAGACGACGTACGGCGGCCGGCAGACCGCGCTCCAGCTCGCCTACGGCATCACCACGGCCGTCTCGTTCGGCGGCTTCTCCTATGAACAGGCCCGCATCCGTGAGGCGGTCGCCGCCGGTACGCTCGCCGGGCCGCGGCTGCTGTCCTGCGGTGAGCTGCTGGACGGCAGCCGCGTCGCCTACAGCATGGGCCGCGCGCACGCCACGCGGGAGGGGCTGCGGCGGTCGCTGGAGCGGGGCGCCGCGCTCGACTGGGACTTCGTCAAGACGTACGTACGGGCCCCCGGCTGGATCATGGAGGAAGCCGCGCGGTTCGCGCACCAGCGGCTGCGGGTGCGCTCCGGCAGCCATCTGCTGACGCCCGGTGTGCTGCTCGGCCAGGACCTGACGACCCACCTCCAGGCGACGCAGCGGCTGGAGTTCGGGCACGCCGTCTCCGCCTCCGGGCACGCCTACGAGGACGTGGAGGAGATCTACACCGCCACCGACTTCCACCTCATCGCCACCCCGTTCTCCGCCTCCGTCCTGCTGGGCGCCGCCCCCGGGCTCGCCGACGACGCCCGGGTCAAGACGCTCATGCCGCCGTGGGACGCCGCGCTGGTACGGGAGAACGCGGGCCACCGTCCCACGCCGGAACAGCTGGGCGACATCGAGACCGAGGTCGGCGTCTACCGGCGGGTGCTGCGCGGCGGCGGGCTCGTCGCGCTGGGCACGGACCAGCCGCTGACGCCGGTCGGGCTGCACCTGCACCTGGCCCTGCGCGCCCTGCACCGCTGCGGGTTCACCGCCGCGCAGGCCCTGCGCACCGCCACCGTGCTCCCGGCCCGCGTCTTCGGCGCCGACGGGGACCTGGGCACGCTGGAGGAGGGCAAGCTGGCCGACCTGGTGATCGTGGACGGTGACCCCTTCACCGACTTCGATTCGCTGGTCCGCACGGCCGCGGTGCTGCGCGGCGGGCGGCTGTACGAGCAGCGGGACCTGGTGGCGGCCTTCCCCGCGCCGGCCGGCCGCACGGCTCGGGCCGCCACGGCCCGGGAGGACTGGCTGGCGGTGGGACGGCAGCACCGGCGCGACTCCTGTTGCGGGGCGGGCGGCTGAGGGCGGCCGGGTGGCCGCGTCCTCTCACTCCTCCTTGGTCTGGCCCCGTTCGAAGTAGTCCGCCAGCACCGGGTCCAGCGGCGGCACCTCACGGGGGGTGCCGCCGTCGCGGAGCGAGGCGGTGGCGCGGTCGCCCGCCGCCACCGCCATCCGGGCGGCGACCGGTGAGGTGTCGGTGCGCCCGCCGTGCCGGACGAACCGCAGGAACTCGTCGACCAGCAGCGGGTCGGCGCCGCCGTGCCCGGCCTCGTCGTCCGTCTCGCCGGCCGGCAGCTCGTACGTCGCGTCGGCGTCGGCGCGGTGGCCGGACTGCCGGGAGTTCCAGACCCGGACCGAACCGCCGGGCCCGTCGCCGAAGTTCTCCAGGCGGCCCGCGTCGCCGATGACCGTGTAGTTCCGCCAGTAGTCAGGGCTGAAATGGCACTGCTGGTAGGCGGCCAGCACCCCGTTGTCCAGGCGCATGTTGACCAGGGAGACGTCCTCCACGTCGATCCGCGGGTTCAGGCCGCGCTGGCTGCCGGGCGGCCAGTGCGCGTCGTGCGCCAGCCAGTCCGCCGGCCGGGGCTCCCCGGGCGCCCGCCGCATCCCGGGATCGCCGTACACCATCAGATCGCCCAGCGCCTGCACCTGCCGGGCGTAGCCGCCCGCCAGCCAGTGCAGCGCGTCCAGGTCGTGTGCACCCTTCTGGAGCAGCAGTCCGTTGGTGTGGCGCCGCTCGGCGTGCCAGTCCTTGAAGTAGTAGTCGCCGCCGTGCCCGACGAAGTGGCGTACCCAGACGGTCTTCACCCGGCCGATGTCGCCGCGGGTGATCAGTTCCCGCATCAGCCGGATGACCGGCATGTGACGCATGTTGTGGCCCACGTACAGGCGGGTGCCGGTGTCGTACGCGGTCCGCAGGATCGTGTCGCAGTCCTCGACCGAGATGGCGAGGGGCTTTTCCACGAAGACGGGCCGGCCCGCGCGCAGCGCCTGGCACGCCAGGTCCGCGTGGGTGTGGTCGGGTGTGAGGACGAGCAGTGCGTCGAGGTCCGGGTGGTGCAGCAGGGCCCGGTGGTCGGCGAACGTCCGGGCGCCCGGGAGGCGTCGGGTGGCGTACGCCAACGCGTCCGGGTCGGTGTCGGCCACCGCGGTGACCCGGGCGCCGTACCCCGGCCGGTGGGCGGTGAGCGCGAGGTCGCCGCGCAGGCCGAAGCCGATGACGCCCAGGCGCAGGTCGTCGGTCATGAGGTGCCTCCTCGGGCGGACGGACTCCATGGTCGGCGGAGTACGGGACCAAGGAACGGCGGGGCGGCGGGGACCCTCGGCCCCCACCCTCGCGCCTCCCTCCGCCACCCCCCGCAGAACACCGCCGGACGTGCACACGCACCGTAAACCACAGGGGTGGTGAAGGTGTTCTTCGCACTCCCATTGGTCGCATAAATGCACGGAGTTGATGTTTTATGCGCCGTGCAGCAGGTATGCCAACGGGTATTGCACGAGGTAAACACCATTGACGGTCCGGGTCGGCAGGGAAGGGGCCGGAGCGGCCGGCGGCGCACGCCCGGCGCGCGCCGTCCGGCGGGCACGAAGCAGCACGGCGCGGGGGCGTTCATGAGGAGGCTCGTCTTGCATCGCTACTTCACCGACCAGCGACACGAAGCACTCCGGCACCAGGTGCGGGATTTCGCCGAGCGCGAGGTCCGGCCCCGAATAGCCGAGATGGAGGCATCCCGTACCGTCTGCCACGAGCTGTCGCGCCTGATCGCCCGCCAGGGGTGGATCGGCGCGACCGTGCACCGCGCCTACGGCGGGATGGGCGCCGGACACCTGGCCAAAACCGTCATCATCGAGGAGCTGTCGCGGGTCAGCGGCGCGATGGGCGCCATGGTGCAGGCGTCCCAGCTCGGCGCCGCGAAGATCATCCACTTCGGCAGCGAGGAGCAGAAGAAGACCTGGCTGCCGGCCATCGCCGCGGGCGAGTGCCTGCCGACCATCGCGGTCACCGAACCGCAGTCGGGCGGCCATGTGCTCGGCATGACCGGCCGGGCGGTCCGCGACGGCGACGACTACGTCCTCAACGGCCGCAAGATCTACGTCGGCAACAGCCACGTCGGCGACCTGCACGGCGTCGTCCTGCGGACCGGCGCGGGCTCCTCGGGCCTGTCGGCGTTCCTGGTGGAGGCGGACCGGCCGGGCGTCCGGGTCGGTCCGCAGCGGCAGGCGATGGGGCTGCACGGCTTCAGCTTCGGCGAGCTGTTCTTCGACGACTGCCGGGTACCGGCGGCGAACCTGCTCGGCCGGGAGGGCGACGGGCTGGCCGTCGCGTACTCCTCCAGCGTGCTGTACGGCCGGCCGAACCTGACCGCGGTGTCGCTCGGCATCCACCAGGCCGTGCTGGACGAGACCGCGCGGTTCTGCGCGGAGCGGGAACGATACGGCAAACCGCTGGCGAACCTCGGCAACATCAAGATCAAGCTGGGCCGGATCCAGTCCCGGCTGCTGACCGCCCGGCTGGCCGCGTACCACGCCGTCCACCTCCTCGACCGGGGCCTGCCGTGCGACGCGGAGCTGATGAACGCCAAGCTGGTCAACGTCGAGAGCGCGCTGGAGTCGGCGCGCGACGCGATGGACATCCACGCCGCCTGCGGGCTGTTCACGGACCGGCCGGTCGAGCGCTACCTGCGCGACGCGCACCACATCTCCGCCCCCGCCGGGACCTCCGACATCCAGCTGCTGCGCCTGGGCGAGCTGGCGCTCGGCACCGCCAAGGGCGAGTGGTCCAGCCGGCTGTCGGACGTGGTGCGCCTGGAGGCGTCGGACGGCGACATGTCCTTGCCGGCCGAGAGCGATCCGGCCAGGGCGCCGGCGGAGCCCGCCCGGTCCGCCCCCCTCCTGCGGGAGCGGACGGAGTTGCAGCCGACCGGCTGACCCGGTGTCGTCCCGGACCGCCCGCCCGCCACACGGCGAAAGCCCGTGCCGTTCCTCCCGGCAGCTGCGACCGGGAGGAACGGCACGGGCTCGGCGGCGAACGGGAGCGTACGGCGGTGTACGGGCCTCAGCCGTCCTCGGCGCGCTGCCGCTCCATACGGTGGATCTGCTCGACGAGTTCGGCCGCCATCGACTTGATGGTCTCCAGCCCCTCCCGCCCCCACGGGCGGCGTTCCAGGTCCACCACGCAGACCGTGCCGAGCGCCATGCCCGTATGGTCGATGAGCGGGGCGCCCAGGTAGGAGCGGATGCCGATCTCGTCCACGACCGGGTTGCCCGCGAAGCGCGGGTAGTCGCAGACGTCCTCCAGCACGAGTGCCTTGCGGCGGACGATGACGTGCGGGCAGTAGCCGTGGTCACGGGCCATCACCCGGCCGGGCTGGGCGCTCGGCGGCGCGGGGCCCAGTTCGACGGGCGCCTGCTCGTCGTCGGGCGTGTAGAGCCCGGCGAAGTACTGCCGGTGCTCGTCGATGAAGTTGACCATGGCGTACGGCGCCCGGGTGGTCCGGGCCAGCTTGCGCGCGAACTCGTCGAAGGCGGGCAGCGGCGCGTCGCCGATGCCCAGGGCGCGCAGCCGGGCGACACGGGCCGGTGCCTCGTGGTCCTCCGGGGTGAGCAGCAGATGGCGTGTGGGGTCGTAGGAGGCGTACGACACGCGTGGGACGGGACGGGTCACGGGAACTCCGGGGTGGCGGCGAGGGCGGGGGTGAGCAGGTGCTGGACGAGCGAGACCAGGACGTGGGTGGACGAGCTGCACTGGCGCGCGTCGCAGAGCACGACGGGGGTGCCCGGGTCGAGGTCCATGGCGGAGCGCACCTCGTCCGGGTCGTAGCGGTAGCCGCCGTCGAACTCGTTGACGGCGACGATGAACGCGATGCCGCGCCGTTCGAAGAAGTCGACGGCAGCGAAGCACTGGTCCAGGCGGCGGGTGTCGGCGAGGATGACGGCGCCGAGCGCCCCGTTGGACAGTTCGTCCCACAGGAACCAGAAGCGCTCCTGCCCCGGGGTGCCGAAGAGGTAGAGGACGTGCTCGCGGCCGAGGGTGATCCGGCCGAAGTCCATGGCGACCGTGGTGGTGTTCTTGTCCTCGACGCCCGCCAGGTCGTCGGTCCCCACGCTGATCTGGGTGAGCAGTTCCTCCGTGCTGAGCGGTTCGATCTCGCTGACCGCTCCGACGAAGGTCGTCTTGCCCACGCCGAAGCCGCCGGCCACCAGGATCTTCAGCGCCAGCGGGAAGGGGTCGGCGGCGGGGCCCGGGGCGGGGTCCGCGGGGGACGGGCGGTGCGCGGGGAGCCGGGCGTCGGCGGACAGGGCGTCAGAGCCGTTTGCGTAATCCATGCAACACCGCCTCCAGCAGGGCTCGGTCGGTACGGTTCGGGGAGTCTGCTCCGCGGGCGGCCACCGGGACGGGCGCGCGGGCGGCCAGCGCCCCGCACTCGACGAGGTCGGCCAGCAGCACCTTGGTGACCACGGCGGGCAGACGTATGTGCGCGGCGATCTCGGCGACCGACACCGGGCCGCCGCAGAGACCGAGCACCTGCGCGTAGTCGGGGCCCTGACAGGTGACGGGCCGCTTGCCGGTGGCTATGACCATGGTCAGCAGGTCGAAGTGCGCGGTCGGGCGGGTGCGGCCGTTGCTGACCGTGTACGGGCGGACCAGGCGGCCGGCTTCGTCGTCCAGCCACGGGATCTCCCGGCCCGGTCTGCGGCGGCGCCGTACGCCCATGGTCAGCGACCACCCGCCCGGGCCTGCTGCCGCACCGGCGTCGCGAGGTAGGGCCGGACACTCTTGACCAGCATGCCCATCTCGTAGCCGAGGACCGCGACATCGGCCTCCCGGCCGGCCAGCACGGCGAGACAGGCGCCGGATCCGGCCGTGGAGACGAACAGGAACGTGGACTCCAGCTCGACGACGACCTGGAGGACGTCGTCGCCCTTGCCGAAGCGCACCCCTGCGCTGCGGGCGAGGGAGTACAGGCCGGAGGAGAGGGCGGCCAGGTGGTCGGCACTGTCCGGGTCGAAGCCGTGGGCCGCCTTGACCAGGCCGTCGGAGGACAGCAGAAGCGCGCTGGTCGCATGCGGTACGCGGTTCACGAGTCCGGTCAGCAGCCAGGACAGGTCGGTCTGCTGGCCTCCCTGCAGGGCATGTGCCTGCGTGTGCACGTCACTCACCATGGTCGCGGTCGTCTCCTCGGCGGGGTTCGGGCCTGTCGTGGCCGGCGTCGGCGCCGGCCCGGTAACTGTCGTAACCGTCGTGGTCGCCGGGACTGCCGTAACTGTCGTCGGCGAGGCTGATGCCGCGCCGGAACGCGGCCATCAGGCCGGGGTCGTGCTCGGGTTCGGGTCCGCCGTCGCGGCGGCCCGCGGAGGGCAGGATCGGCTCGCCGCGCAGCTGGGGCACCAGGTGCTCCTGCTTGCGGCGGCGCGGCAGGCGCGGGCGGGTGCCGTCCTCCGGCGCGGCGGGCGGGGCGGGCGGCATGTGGACCGGGCCCGGGGCGGTGGCGGCGGGTGGGACGGGGTGCGCGTCCGGGTGCGGGGACCGGTGTTCGCCGCCGAGCGGGTCGGGGGCCCGGTGGGCGCCGGCCGGGGGCGGGCCGGCGGCCGGGGGCGCGGCGGCGTGCACGGCGTGGGTGCCGGCGTGCGGGGTGCCGGCCGCGCTGGGCCACACGCCGTCGCCGTACACGATGTCCGGGTACGCCCCTTCGGCGGCCCCGGCCACGGGCGCGCCGTGCGCGGCCTGTACGAGCCGCCGGCGCGGCCCGCGCGGCTCGGCGGTGCCCACCGGGCCGGTGTCCTCATCGTCGTAACCGCTCCGGTACCCGGACGCGGTGTCGGCGGCGGCGAGGGAGCGCCGCTCCGGAGCCGGCAGGGCGGTGTCGGCGTCCGTGTACGGCTCGTCGCCCTGTCCCTGTCCCTGCTCGGTCACCGGGCCGAGCAGGCTCTTCGGCACGACGAGGACGGCCTGGACGCCGCCGTAGATGTTGCTCTGCAGCCGGACCACGATGCCGTGCCGCCGTGCGAGCGAGGAGACGACGAAGAGCCCGATGCGCCCGTCGTTCAGCAGCTCGGCCACGTCGACGTGGTCGGGGTCGGCGAGCAGTCCGTTCATCCGGGTCTGCTCGGCCGGCGACATGCCCAGGCCGCGGTCCTCGACCTCGACGGCGAGGCCGGCCGTGACCAGCTGGGCGCGCAGCAGGACGTGGGTCTGGGGGGCGGAGTAGACGGTGGCGTTCTCGACGAGCTCGGCGAGCAGGTGGATGACGTCAGCGACGGCGTGGCCGCGCAGCGTGCCCTCGATGGGCGGCACCAGCTTGATCCGCGGGTACTGCTCGACCTCGGCGATGGAGGAGCGCAGTACCTCGGTCATGGTGACCGGGCGGCTCCACTGACGGCGGGAGATGGCGCCGCCGAGGACGGCGAGGTTCTCGGCGTGCCGGCGGATGCGGGTGGCGAGGTGGTCGACGTGGAAGATCCCCTTGAGCAGGTCGGGGTCCTCGACCTGGTTCTCCAGCTCGTCCAGCAGCTCGATCTCCCGGTGCACCAGGGACTGCAGGCGCCGGGCGAGGTTCACGAAGACCTCGACCTTCTGCTCGTTTCCGCTGGCGTTGGCGCGGGCGATGGCCACCGCGTCGACGACCGCCGCCTCGGCCGCCCGGCCCGCCGCGGCCACCTCGTGGGCGAGCAGGTCGAGGGTGTCGCCGGTGGGCGGCGGGGCGGCCGGTTCGGGCTCGCGCTGCTGGAGCCACTCACCCTGGCGGACGCGGTGCAGCAGGTCGTAGAGGTCGTGCTGGCTGCGGGCGCAGACCTCGCACAGCCGCGCGTAGCGGGCCACGGCGGCGCGTGCCTCGTTGTTGGCCGCGGTGCCGGCGGCCGTCACGATGGCGCAGACCAGGGCACCGGCGCCGAGCAGTACGGCCCAGTCGCGACCGGTCAGCTCGGTGCCGCCGACCCGTACGACGAAGGCGGTGGCGGCCGAGCAGGTGGCGGCGACCAGGAGGCAGGGCACGGCGGCGAGCCGCACCAGCCGGGCCCGTATCGCCGAGTCGGCGGCCGTCTCCGGGAACGCGGTCCGGCCGTGCCGCCCGCCCTCCCGCTCCCGGCGCCGGGTGGCTGCCGGCTCGGGGTCCGCCCCCCGGGGACCGTGGGGTCCCAGGGGACCCTGGGCCTCCTGGGTGGCGGGGGTCCCCTGGGGGAATGCAGCAGGCATCGGCGCCCTCCGGATCGGCCGTCGGCAGTTCGCGGAGCACGCACGCTAGTTGTTTCGGGGGTGGTACTTGGGCACACTTCGGCGTTTCGCTACCCCGCGCCACCTCCCCGCGAGGGGCCACCTCGCACGCCAGTGCGCTTCTCCCCGAACTACCGTTCAACTGCTGGCAGTTACCGCCCGGTGGCGGCGCCCGGCCGGCGGGGCGCACACCGGCCGGACACGCTCCCGCCGAGTGTGCCCCGCGCCCCGGCATCACAGGCTCAGACGTCACTCGCGCACGCCATCACCGGCCCCTGCCAGGGAATACGCCACCCCACCGGCCGGCCGGACGTGCCGGCCCAACGCCGGGAGAGCGGGCCGTGCCGGAAGTCCGGCGAGTGTACTAGGCCATTCCGGGGACACGGCGCGTCCCCGGAAGCAGATCACGGCCACCCGGCCGAGCGCCTACGCGGTCTTGGCGCATCCCTTCGGCAGCTTGGGGAAGGCAGTGGTCCGCCACGCTCCGCCCGCGGGGCGGCGGTCGGTCAGCGTGGGGCGGCCGCTCAGCACGTCGGTCATCTTCAGGCCCAGCTCGGCGAGTTCGGGGTGGTTGAAGTTCACCCTCCCGACGACCACGCCGTACTTGTCCTTCAGGGCGGCCTGCGGCCCGTTGGGGCCGGACTTCGGTACCGGACGGTTGGTCAGCTCCACCGTCATGCCTTCGGCCGGCAGCACCGAGTCGATGGTCTTGGTCACGGTGCAGGCGTCGATGTCCGCCGGACCCACGTACGAGGCGACGCCGCCGTCCAAGTCCAGCACGGCCCACACGCTGCCGATCCGGAAGACCCCGTACAGCGTGTCGGTGTCCGCCTCCATGGTGCCGAGCACGCGTCCGTCGCGGGAGAACTCGGCCTTGTGGCGCTGCTCCCCGAGCGCGGTCACCTTGGCGACGGTCTCGCCGTCGGCGAGCTTCTCCGTGTGCGCGCCGTGGCCCTGGGAGGTCCGCTGGATCCAGGACACGACATTGCCGTTGTTGTCCAGGACGGTGAACATCCCGTTGAGGTTGCCCGCGGCGTACGGTCTGTCCGGGCGGGCCTCGATGGAGCCGAAGGAGGCGCCGTCCGCGAACCCCTCCTCGCGGTAGTGGTGGTCGCCCAGCTTGTAGATCTTCCCGACGGACACGCCGTCCGGAAGCTCGACCGAGCGCACGTACTCCCCGCCGCCCTGCGCCCGGGCCACGGAGCCGGCACCGGCCGCCGGGGGATGCGGCGCCTCGGCCGCGAGGGCTCCCGCAGCGGGCGCGAGGACCGCCAGGACCGTCACGGCGGCGGTCGCGGCCAGGCGGAAGGTGCCGCGCGGGCGCGGTAACTGAATCGACATGCGTGTCTCCATCTCTCATGTGAGCGGGAAAGGCCGTGCGGGACGGTGAGCGCTGCCGCGTGTCCGGGGGTGAGCCGGTACCACCGTCCGCCGGAAGAAAGCTAAGAGGCCCGCGTGCCCGCCACCTGACGATCATGTAACGGAATACCTGCGGGATAACACCAGATGTCCAACAAACGGAATCAATCTGCCCGCAAATCGTCCGTCACCTCCGCCACCTCCGCTTCAGCGCGGCGCACGGTGGCGCACCGGCCGCCGCGCGCGGCGCCGGGAACCGGACCGGCTCCGGCGGCCCCGGAGGGCGGAGCGCCCGGTTTCGACGCGATCCAGGAGGCCGTCACGGGCTATCTCAAGGCCGAACAGGAGCTCGGCCGCGTGGCGGAGACCGTCGATCCGGAGGCCGCGGAACTCGCCATCGTCGGCGCCGCCCACCATCTCCTGATGACCAGCGGCCGGGCGCACCCGACCCACGGCCTTCCCTCACACGCCTGGTGAGCGCCTTGGTGGGTGGTCAGGCGGGAGACGCGCACCGGTCCGCCGCTCGGACGTGCGGCGCGGCGCACCGTACATGCGCCGCGCGACGGCTGCCGAGCGCCCTTGTCCGTACGCGCGTTCCGGCCTGGCACGGTGAGCGGCATGCCCACCTCCACAGCACGGCACCGAAGACGCCTCGCTGCCGCCCTGCTCCGCACGGGCGCCACACTGTCCCTGTCCGCCTGCGGACAGCAGCGTGTCGCGGCCGGCGCGCCGCCGGACGGGACGCTTGAGGTGCGCGCCATGGACGCGCGCTTCGAAACCGACCCCTACGTGACACCCGCGGGCGCCCTGATCGGCCTCCGCGTCCGCCGGGATGCCTGCGTCACCGCGTTCGCCCAGAAGACCAACTACCACAGGTACAGGTCAACGGGCCGCATCTGGGGACGGGCTGCTTCGCACCGCCTTTCGCCCACTGACCGGCGACGCGGGCCGGGGCCTGCGGCCGGTGGGCGGCCGGCCCCGTCGGCGCAGCCGGTACCGGGCCACCGCCCGGCACCGCCGCCGACGGAGAACCAGCTCGGGCGACGCTTCCGACCGGCTCGCCCGGCTCACCGGCTCGCCCGGGGTGTACGACGTGTACGGGGTCCACGGCGGCCGGGCCGGGTCAGGCGCTGTCCGTCCGGAGGTCCGCCTTCTTCCGGGGGCGGGCGACGGTGGGCTCGCCCATGATGCGGCTCCCCGCCGGCACGTCGCCGAGGACCAGCGCGTGGGCACCGACGAGGGCGTCGTCGCCGATGGTCAGCGGGCCGAGGACGGTCGCGTTCACACCGAGCGTGACCCGGTCGCCGACCTCAGGGTGGCGCCGGTCGCCGCTCGGCCGCAGCTTGTCCCGCCACCACCCCACCGCGCCCAGCGTCACCTGCTGGTAAATGGTGACGTCGTCCCCCAGCACCGCGGTCTCGCCGATCACCACGCCGGTGCCGTGGTCGATGAACAGCCGGCGGCCGATCCGCGCCCCCGGGTGGATCTCGATGCCGGTCAGCACCCGCGCGCAGCTGGTCAGGACGCGGGCGGCGATCCGGTGCCGCCTGCCGTAGAGACGGTGTGCGACGCGGTGGATCCACAGCGCGGGCAGCGTGGAGTGGAACACCGCCTCCGCCCGGGAGGTGATCGAGGGGTCGCGGGCCAGCGTCGTGTCGATGTCTTCGAGCATCCGGGACAGCGGACCGCCCCCGGCGCGCCGGCCGCCGAACGGCACGGCGGCCGCCTTCGGTTTCCGGTCGGGCTGCGGCTGAAGCATGGCTCAGTTCCCCATGCTTTCGGCCTTCTCCCAGTCCTCCTTGGACCCGGCGTCGGCGAAGACCGTGACGACGATGTCGTCGGGGCCCAGGTTCTTCGCCTTCTCGCGGGCGATCAGCCAGCTGGCGCCGGCCGACGAACCGATCCTGGTGCCGGTCTCCTTCCAGAAGTCGTACATCGCGGTGAGCGCTTCGCGGTGCGAGACCTGGGCGCTCTCGAACTCCGGGATCAGCTTCTCCACGAAAGGCTGGCGCATCCCGTAGGTCAGTCCGCCGGCTCCGGCGAACTTCGGCTCGGCGTTGGGGGGTTCGGGCGTTCCGTAGGGCAGCTCCGCGGGGGTCACGCCGATGACCGCGAGCCCGGGGGCGATGCCCCGCAGCGCCCGGGCGACACCGGCGATCATGCCGCCGCTGCCCACCGCCCCCACCACGGCGGCGGGGCGGGCGCCGTCGAGCTGGCCCACGATCTCGCGGCCGGTGAAGAACTGGTGCGCGGCGACGTTCGCCATGTTCCGGTGCTGCGCCAGCAGTGTCCAGCTGGGGTCCTGCTCCGCGATCTCCGAGGCGCGCCGCATGATGGCGAGCGGGAACTCGGACGCGGGCACCAGGTCGATGCCGGTCCCCCGCTCGGACAGGTGGGTCAGCAGGCTCTGCGGTACGGAGTCCGGCATCACGGCCCGTACGGGAATCCCGGTGACCGCGTTGAGCCCCGTCAGGGCGCGGGCCATGTTGCCGCCCGAGCAGTCCAGGACCTTCAGCGGGCCGTCCTGGTCCGCGTGCGCGTTGATGGCACGGCAGAGCATGGAGTACGCGGGGCGGTCCTTGGCGGAACCGGACGGGTTGCGGAATTCGTACTTGGCCATGATCTTCGCCCCGCCGGGCGGGCCGGGCACCTCGACGAGCGGTGTACCGCCCAGGGTGGCCCGGAATTCGCGCAGTCCCGGGTACCGGGCCAGCGCGGTGGTCTCGTCGACCGCCGCCTCCAGCGGCTCGGTCACGGAGAGGTCGATCTGAGGCGGTTGTGTCGCCATCGGGCTCACGGTCCCTTCGCCAATTCGCGGCCTGCGCGGCCGTTTCCGCGCTGCCTTCGCGCCGTGCGAGCGAACGCTCGGCCGGGTAGATGTTCAGCGAGCCCGGGAGAGGTGTCAACGAAAGGCCGATGTTCAAGCGCGCGAACGCACCAGGGCCGTACGAGAAGTTTCTCGTTCTCGGCCGGCAGGACGATTACCGGGCGCGTGATCGCCAAGTGGGCCGGCATGCGGGCCGGCGGGCCGTCCGGCGCTGTTCAACCGCGGATTTTCCGCAACTGAACAGGGAGCGCGGTCTGCTGGACGCGGCCGGCCTGATTCGGCGACGCGGAATCGGTGACAGAGCACCGCGAATTGCTGCGTGTGCCGCTGTGTACGCGTGCCGGCCGACGCGGGATATGGCCGCGCGGCGTTCGCGTATTCCGTCCATCAGAGCCGGACGCCGGGGGCACCGTAAGGGCCGGTGGCGGTCAGCTGGGTCAGGACGTGGTCAGAATGGTCAGTCCCGGTGTTGGCCGACATACGTGGGCCGGTGAAGACCCAAGAGGCGGATCTTCACCGGCCCGGTCGCCGTGCCTGCTCGCTCGCCCTCGCGCCAGAGTCAGAGTTTCAGTTCGTGGGTCTCCAGCCAGCTGTTGAGCTGCACCATGAACTCCAGACCGATCCGGGACGGCCAGCCGTCCGCCCGCGGCTCGCGGATGCCCCCGTGGTCGATGAGGGAATGCACGGGTGCGTTGGGGTCGGCGGCCAGCCGGTCGAATGCGGCGCGCAGTCCGGCGTCGTAGCGCGGGTCGTGACTGATCGGGTACGCGCTCTTCTTACGCTCCACGATGCTGTCCGGGAGCAGGTCGCGGGTCGCCGCCCGCAACAGGCTCTTCTCTTTCCCGTCGAAGAACTTCATCGACCAGGGCACATTGAAGGTGTACTCGACGAGCCGGTGGTCGCAAAACGGCACTCGTACTTCGAGGCCGACCGCCATGCTCATCCGGTCCTTTCGGTCGAGCATGAAGGGCACGAAGCGGGTGATGCCGAGATAACTCACTTCCCTGATCCGCCGCTCCGCCGCGTCCTCGCCGGGCAGCACCGGCACCTCGGCCAGCGCTTCGGAATACCGCTGGGCACGGTATTCGTCGATGCGCAGATCGGCGATCAGACCAGGGTCCAACAGTCCGGCCAGCGTGGGGATCGGGTCGTATCCGGCGGCCACCCACGGGAAGGTCGCCGCGTCGCGCAGCTCGGGTACGTGGAACCACCCGTACCCGCCGAACAGTTCGTCGGCCGCTTCTCCGGAAAGGGCCACCGTCGACCTTTCGCGAATGGCCCGGAACAGCAAGTACAGCGAGGCGTATCCGTCACCGAGCATCGCGGCGGGCGCGTCGTATGCCTTCGGCACCACGGCCCGGGTGCGCGGGTCGCCGAGTTCTTCCAGGCTGAGCACCAGATTGGTGTGGTCAGCGGCCACGTAGTCGGCCATTTCCGCCGCGAAGGGGGCGTCCGGGGAGCTGTGCACCGTGTTGGCGGTGAAGTCCCGGTCGTTCCCGGCGAAGTCGACGGCGAACGAACGGACCGGACCGGCCCCGCGCGCGGCGAGCGAACGGGCGGCGAGAGCGGTCACCACACTGGAATCCAGCCCGCCGGAGAGCAGGGTGCACAGCGGGACATCGGCGATGAGCTGGCGCTCGACGATGTCTTCGAGCAGGCCGCGCACCGTCCGTACGGTGGTGTCCAGGTCATCGGTGTGTCCGCGCGCCTCCAGTGCCCAGTACCGCTGGATGCGCAGCCCTGCGCGGCCGAAGCGGAGCAGGTGGCCGGGGCGGAGCTCGTACATGCCGTGGAAGATCGCGTGTTCCGGCGTTTTGGCGCATGACAGCAGCTCGCGCAGACCGTCCTGGTCCACGAGGGGACGCACTTCGGGATGCGCGAGAATCGCCTTGGCCTCCGAGCCGAACAGCAGCCCGCGCGCGGTCGGGAAGTAGTAGAGCGGTTTGATGCCGAGCCGGTCGCGCACCAGGACCAGTTCCTCGCTGCGGGCGTCCCAGATCCCGAAGGCGAACATTCCGTTCAACTTGTCCACCATGGCCGCGCCCCATTGCAGATAAGCGTGCAGCACGACTTCGGTGTCGCTTTCGGTACGGAATCGGTGCCCCAGCGCGCTCAGCTCAGCGCGCAGCTCACGGTAGTTGTAGACCTCGCCGCTATAGGTGACCGCGGCCAGCGTACGGCCGTCGTGCTCGACGGTCATCGGCTGGACCCCGCCTTCCAGGTCGATCACCGCAAGGCGCCGGTGCCCGAAGCCGATATGGGCGCCCGTCCAGTACCCCTGCGCGTCCGGGCCCCGGCAGGCCATCGTGTCGGCCATGTCCCGTAGTACGCCCGGTGCGTGGCTCATTTCGCGCTCGAAGTCCACCCAACCCGTTATGCCGCACATGAAATACTCGCTCTCTCTTCGCTTCGAGTGGGACAGGCCAGCATGTTGCGTGCGTTGTTCGAGTAACCGGACCGGCACGGCGTTCGGCGCCCCGGATCAGCGGAGCCCAGCGAGTGCCGGCGGCACGTGTCACCAGGTGACCGGGAATTCATGGATGCCGTAGATGTCCGCGTCGTGCTTGAACGGCAAGTCGGCGGTCGGTATCGCGGGGCGCAGTGTCGGGATACGCCGTAGCAGGGTCGAGTAGACGATCTCCAGTTCCATCCGGGCGAGATTCTGGCCGAGGCATTGGTGCGCCCCGAAGCCGAAGGCCAGTTGGTGCCGGGCGCCGCGCCGCAGGTCCAGTTCGTCGCCGCCGGGGAACACCGCGGGATCGCGGTTGGCCACGTTGCAGAGCGCGACGAGGACATCGCCTGCTTTGATCAGGCTGCCGCCCAGTTCGACGTCCTCGGTGGCCACCCGTGTGGGAATGAACTCGGCGATGGTGAAGTAGCGCAGGAGTTCTTCCACGGCGGCCGGGATCCTGCCCGGGTCCGCGCGCAGGGCATCCGCGTCCGCCGGCCGATCGAGCAGGACCATGGTGCCGAGCGAAATCATGTTCGCGGTGGTCTCGTGCCCGGCGACCAGCAGCAGGAATGCCATGCGCGCCAGCTCTTCACGCCGGTAGGTGCCCGCCTCGCGCAGTTTCACGATCTGGCGTCCGAGCAGATCATCGGTCGGCTCGGTCTCCTTCTCGGCGATGAGGTCGCCGAGGAACTCGATGAGTTCGTCCAGCGCCCGCAGCCGTTCCTCGGCCGAAGCGCCGCGCAGCAACAGCATGTGGGAGCGGGACTGGAAGAAGTCGTGCCCCTCGTAGGGCACGCCGAGCTGCTCGCAGATCACCAGCGAGGGAACGGGCAGGGCGAGCGCGCCGACCAGGTCCGCCGGTTTGGGACCGGCCAGCATCGTGTCGAGGCAGTCGTCCACGATCTCCTGAATACGCGGCTGTAACGCCTTCATGCGCTTCAGGGTGAACTCGCCGGTCACCGAACGGCGGACGTCCCGGTGTTCCGGCCCGTCCATGGAAATCATCGTCCGGCGGAAATGGCCCGGCTGCCCGTCCACCTGGAACGGAAAGCCCTGCTGCTGCCGGTCGGCGCTGAACCGGCCGTCGTTGAGCATGGTGCGGATATCGGCGTGGTTGCTCACCGCCCAGACCGGCGCGTCGGGTCCCAAGGACGCCAGCCTGACTTTGACGGGGCGCCCCTGGCGCAGGAATCGGAAGTGCTGCGCATTCGGCGCATAGGGGCAGCGGCGGGAGATCTCCAGTTCTTGCACGGCCGCTGTCGCGGCACGTTCCGTACTGGTCACGGGTTTCCCCTTCTCAGGTACGTCGAGGGTACGTAGCGGGTAAGTGCGGATACGAAGCGGGTACGTCGCGCGATATACGGCGGATACACCGCAGGGCGAAAGGGCGCTGCGGACTCAGGCTTGGCCGGCCGGCTCGCCATGACCCTGCCACGGTCGGGCGAGTGCGACCAGGGCCACCGCTGCGATGAGCACGCAGCCCAGCACCACGACGGCCGTCGACATGGCGGTGGTGTTGCCCAGGACGCCGGGGAGCGGCGCGGCGGCGGCGCCGAGGACGAACTGGGCGCCGCCGAGCAGTCCGGAGGCGGCTCCGGGGGCGTCGCTGCCGACCGCGAGGATGATGGTGGTCGACGCGGGCAGCAGCAGCCCGAACCCGAACGTCAGGCCGAACAGGCAGGCCCAGGTGGTGGGGAAGGTGCTGATGCCGCTGGAGAGCAGGACCACCAGCACGGCCAGGGAGAGCACGGTGATGGCCACGCCGACGGCGAGCAGGCTGTTGAGACGTACGCGCCCGGCCAGCCGCCCGAAGATCGTGCCCGCCACCACGGTGCCGACGGCGTTCGCGGCGAAGACGAGGCTGTAACCGGTGGGCGACAAGCCGTAGATGTTCTGGAAGACGAAGGGCGAACCGCTGATGTAGGCGAACAGGGCGCCCAGCCCGCACCCCATGACCAGGAGGTAGCCGACCAGTTCACGGCGCCGGAGCAGTCCGCCCATCGCGGCGGACATGGCGCGCAGGCCGCCGGCCCTGCGCCGCTCGGCGGGCAGCGATTCGGGTACCCACGCCCGGACCGCCAGCAGCAACAGCAGCCCGGTCACGGCCAGCGCGACGAACACCAGCCGCCACGATCCGACGTCGAGGATGAGCCCTCCGACCACCGGCGCGAGGACCGGCGCGGTCGATCCGATCACGCTCAGCGTGGTGAGCTGGCGGGCCGCATGGGTGCCGGTGAACCGGTCGCTGACCACCGCCCGTCCGATGACGATGCCCGCGCTGCCGGCGATGCCCTGCAGCAGCCGGGCCACGTCGAACACGGCGATGGACGGGGCGACCGCGCAGACCAGGGAGAACACGGTGAACATGCCGGAACCGGCCAGGAGTAACCGCCGCCGCCCCATCGCGTCGCTGACCGGGCCGAGCACGACCTGGCCGACGGCGATCCCGATGAGGCAGGCGGTCAGGGAGAGTTGGACGTTCGTCTTCGAGGTCGCGAACGAGGTGACGATCTCGGGGAAGCCGGGCGCGTACATGTCGATGGCGAACGGCGACACCGCCGAGAGTCCGCCGAGGACGACGATGAGTCGCCCCGTCCCGGTCCGCGGGGTCGCGGTATCGATGCTGACGGTCATCGGTCTCCATCCGAAAGTGCCTGAGGGATACCTGAACGGTAAGGTAAGCCTTACCTTACTCGCAACGCAGCTGTCGATCCGGCCGCGGCGGAGGCGTCGCGCCACCGGCCGGTTCCGGCCGCGGCGCCACGGCATCTCGGCGGCGCGGACACCGGCCCGTACAGCGACGCCGGAGGGAACACCGAAGACGCCTCCGACAGCGCGGACGCCGGCGCACCGGCATACCGGCACGCCGCCCGTCCACACCGGCGCGGGCGCGGACATGGATGCAGGGCGAAGACGGAGGCGCAGGCCAACGCAACGCCGTCACCGAGGGATCCGGCCTTCCTTCACGACGACATGACGGCCGGTGCGGCCGCTACTCGCCACATCTTCGGCTGCGGGGCCGCGGCGTGGTGTGGAGCGAGGGGCCCGGAAATGTGGAGCGCGGTGCCCGTCCGGCGCACGCCCTGCGTCAGGAGTGTGCCTGCCTGAACCGGGCGGGAGTGGTGCCCCGGTCGCGCCGGAAGGCGTAGCCGAAGTTGCTGGGCGAGGCGTAGCCGACCTCGTGCCCGATCCGGGAGACCGGCCAGTCGGTCTCGACGAGGAGCGCCGCGGCCCGGTCGAGGCAGCGGCGCCGGTGGTACTCCATCACCGATGTCCCGTACAGCGCACGGAATCCGGTGGCGAGGCGCCGGACCGACATCGATGACGCGCGGGCCAGGTCGGCCAGTGTCGGCGGTGCGTGGCGCTCCCGCCACAGCAGGTCGGGGACACGGCGCAGCGCGGCCACTTCGTGGTCGTCCAGGGCGAGGTCCTGCGTGTCCGCTGGCGTCGCGGTGACCGTGAGTCCGTCGACCAGTGCGGCCATCGCCGCCACCAGCCGCGATTCCAGAAACAGCAGGCGCCCCGGGGACGCGCGCCGGTGCAGGAAGATCTCCTCCAGCGGACCGGCCGCCGGGCGCAGCGCGGTGGACCGGCCCAAGTACCGTTCGCGCGCGACGTTCTCCGGCCCGATGGCCGGCAGGGCGCCCGCTCCGAGGCCGCTGAGATAGGACTCCAGCCCGGTCCAGGTCCCGGTGATCGACACCGCGCGGTACCGCTCGCCGTCACCGTGCGCGATGACGCCGTCGGTGGCGCACCGGGGGCTCAGCGACACCGAGTTGGCCTCCAGATCACCGGCGCCGGTGCGGGTCTCGCTGATGTGCATGCGCCCGTCGACGCAGTGCTCCAGCTCGAAGTGGTCGCCCGGGAAGGCGAACCGGACCTGATGCCCGCCGGCGAACGCGACGTCGTACCGGAGGACGTGGAACCCGCTCCGCAATGTCGTGACCTCGATCGTGCCGTCGCCGACCTCCGGGCGCAGCCGGTGCCGGACGGTGCCGTCGCGGCTCTCGTCGGCCTGCGCGATCGACGCGAAGTACGCCGCGTACGTCGCGTCCAGATCGGTGGAACCGGCCGCGCCGGCAAGCTGGTGAACCGGAGTCACAAGATCAAGGTTAGCCTCCCCTAAGCGCTTTGCCCATGGGAGCGCGGCGAAGCCGGTCCGGTCCGCCCGGTGCAGGGCCGCTTCGCCGTCGGCCTTCCAGTGCGCGAACGGCCGACTGCGGCCGGACCACTGGTCCATTCGGGTGAAGCCCTGCGGGCCCGGGGTCAGAAGTCACGGCGGCAAATCTCCGTACGGAACGGGAACCTCAGCGGGGAAGCGCCCCCGGCACCCGCCCCGCCTGCGTCACTTCTTCTCCTCGTAATCCTGCGGGCGGACGTCGGCCTCCCGCAGAGCCTCCTGCATGGTACGTCCGGCACCCCGCTGCTGCCGGGAACGGCGGTCCCTTTCGGCCCGCGCCGCCGCGGTGTCGTCCGTCTTCTCGCTCTTGGGGCGGTTCTCGTCCGGAACGCTCATCGGTCTCACTCCTCTGAACAGGCCGCTTCCTGTCGGTCGGCCAGCGACTGCGTACCCGTCACCGGCAGCGTCATGCGCCGCGCCCGGCCGCCGCTTCCCGGTACGGAGCGGTACGCGCGGACGGCGCTTACGGCGGACTCACGCGGGCACGCGCACTGGTGCCCGAAGATCAATGAACGGAAGGAGTCGTCGTGTCGTTCCTGTGGGCCATCATCGCGGGGCTCGTCATCGGCCTGCTGGCCAAGCTGGTCGTGCCCGGACGGCAGCCCGTCCCCCTGTGGCTGACGGTCATCCTGGGCATGGTCGGCGCGGTCGCGGGCAACGCGCTCGCCACCGCCTTCGGCGTGCGCGACACCGGCGGTGTCGACTGGATCCGCCACATCTTCCAGGTCGGCATCGCGGCCGTCCTCCTCGCCGTCATCACTCCCCTGTGGGTCCGGCGGCGCGCCTGACACCCGTACCGCCGGCCCGCCGGGGTCCGAACCGACGGGTCGGCGGGCCGGCGCACCTACGGACCGGTGGGCCCACGGACCGGCTGTCGCGCGGCCGGGGCCCGCCGCCGGGCCGGGCCACGGCCCCTCAGATCACTGCGTCCGGCCTCCCACCGCAAAGATCCCCCGTGCTGTATGAATGGGACAAAGTGCCGCAATACGGCTCGGCCGGCTGTCGCGCCGACGCGATGCGGAACACGACACGGGTGAGCAGTTCCAGCTGACGAGAGGGCGTGGCGCGGTGTCGGGGCAGGTGGCGGAAGCAGAGCGGGCGGCGGAGGACGGGGGCGGGCCGTCGGGCGGCCGGCGCCTGGGCGCGATCGTGGTGACCTGGCTGACGACCACCGATCACAAGAAGATCGGGTCGCTGTACCTGGTCACCTCGTTCCTCTTCTTCGGCGTCGGCGGTCTGCTGGCCCTGGCCATGCGGGCGGAGCTGGCCCGGCCGGGCATCCAGATCATCTCGAACGAGCAGTTCAACCAGGCGTTCACCATGCACGGCGCGATCATGCTGCTGATGTTCGCCACGCCGCTGTTCGCCGGATTCGCCAACGCGATCATGCCGCTGCAGATCGGCTCGCCCGACGTGGCCTTCCCCCGGCTGAACATGCTGGCCTACTGGCTCTACCTCTTCGGCTCGCTGATCGCCGTGGCCTCGTTCCTCACGCCCAACGGCGCGCCCGACTTCGGCTGGTTCGCCTACACGCCCCTGTCGAACGGCGTGCACACCCCGAACGTCGGCGCCGACATGTGGATCCTGGGCCTGGCGTTCTCCGGTTTCGGTACGATCCTCGGCTCGGTCAACTTCATCACCACGATCATCTGCATGCGCGCGCCGGGCCTGACCATGTTCCGGCTGCCGATCTTCACCTGGAACATCATGCTGACCAGCGTGCTGGTGCTGCTGGCCTTCCCCGTGCTGGCCGCCGCGCTGTTCGCCCTGGAGGTGGACCGCAAGTTCGGGGCGCACCTCTACGACCCGGCCTTCGGGGGCGCGATCCTGTGGCAGCACCTGTTCTGGTTCTTCGGCCACCCCGAGGTCTACATCATCGCGCTGCCGTTCTTCGGCGTCGTCACCGAGATCATCCCGGTCTTCGCCCGTAAGCCGATCTTCGGTTACGTGGGCCTGGTGGCGGCCACCATCTCCATCACCGGCCTGTCGGTGACCGTATGGGCGCACCACATGTTCCCCACCGGCGCGGTGCTGCTGCCGTTCTTCTCGTTCATGTCCTTCCTCATCGCCATCCCCACCGGGGTGAAGTTCTTCAACTGGATCGGCACCATGTGGAAGGGGTCGCTGTCGTTCGAGACCCCGATGCTGTGGGTCACCGGGTTCCTGGTGACCTTCCTCTTCGGCGGGCTGACCGGGGTCATCCTGGCCTCGCCGCCCATGGACTTCCACGTCACCGACTCGTACTTCGTCGTGGCGCACTTCCATTACGTGGTCTTCGGCACCGTCGTCTTCGCGATGTTCGCCGGCTTCCACTTCTGGTGGCCCAAGTTCACCGGGCGGATGCTCGACGAGCGGCTGGGGAAGATCCATTTCTGGACGCTGTTCACCGGCTTCCACACCACGTTCCTCGTCCAGCACTGGCTGGGCGCCAACGGCATGCCCCGGCGCTACGCCGACTACCTGGCCGCCGACGGTTTCACCTGGCTCAACACCGTGTCGAGCATCGGGTCCTTCCTGCTGGGCCTGTCGACCCTGCCGTTCCTCTACAACGTCTGGAAGACCGCCAAGTACGGCGAGAAGGTCGGCGTCGACGACCCGTGGGGCTACGGCCGTTCCCTGGAGTGGGCGACCTCCTGCCCGCCGCCCCGCCACAACTTCGTGTGCCTGCCCAAGATCCGCTCCGAGTCCCCGGCGTTCGACCTGCACCACCCGGACATCGCCGTCCGCGACCAGACCCAGGAGACCGGCCGCCGCGACATGGTCGAGCCCGGACCGGGCGGCGGCAGCTGACGCCCGGCTCCGGCCGCCGGACCGCAGGAGCGCGCTCATGACCACGGAAGCCGACCACGACACCGCGGCGGGTATCGCCCGGCTGGAGGGCTACCTCCTCCTTCACGCCGAGCGGGACCGCGCCGACCACGAGGCCCGTGCGTTCGCCGACCGGCTGCCGTGGCTGACCACGGCCCAGCGCGACGAGGTCGTCCGCTGCTACACCGAGCAGCGGCTGACCGGCGCCCGGCGGGACTGGGAGCGCATCCGCGCCCGGTGCGACCAGCTCCGCGGTGAGTACGCGGCCCGCTACGAGGCGTTCCGCAGCAGGCTCGTGCGCACCTGCTGTGCCGTCACCCTGACGGCCGCGGCCGTCTGCACGGGCACCGTGGTGCTGTCGATCGTGCGGTGATCGGCATACCGGCCGGCCGTGTGGCGGCCGGCGTACGGACTCTCCGTACGCCGGCGCCCGCCGTCACCCCGCGACTTCGAAAGCCTCGGCCGCCGGCGCAGCGACGGGCGGTGCCCCGGCGGACCAGGACGGCCAGCCGTGGACCGGCGGCAGAGCCACGGTCCGCCACCACGGTTCCACCACGGGCGCGTCGGCGGGCTCGAACGGCCGGCCCGGGTGGGGGATGGCGCAGCGGAAGCCGGCGGAGCGGGCGGCGTACATGGTGCGTTCGGCGGGCTCGGCCCATGGGTGGGGCGCGAGGTTGAAGGTGCCCCAGTGGATCGGCAGCATCAGACCGTCCGGCCGGCCGCCCTGCAGATCCAGGTGCGCCTGCGCCCCCTCCTCGGGCGTCATGTGCACATCCGGCCAGAACTCGCTGTAGGCGCCTATCTGGATCATCGTCGCGTCGAACGGGCCGTGCTCGGCACCGATCCCGGCGAAGCCGGGGAAGTAGCCGGTGTCGCCGCTGTGGAAGACCCGGTGCGTGGGGCCGGCCACCGCCCAGGACGCCCACAGGGTGTGCTGCGGTCCGCGCAGCCCGCGCCCGCAGAAGTGCTGCGCGGGTGTCGCGGTCAGCGTCAGACCGCCGACACCGGCCGACTCGTGCCAGTCCAGTTCGGTGATGCGCTCCTCGGGGACGCCCCACAGTTCGAGGTCGGCACCGATGCCGAGCGGTACGACGAAGCGGGTGCCCGTACGGATCAGGGCCTTGACCGTCGGCATGTCCAGGTGGTCGTAGTGGTCATGGGAGATCACCACGGCGTCGACCGGGTCCAGCTCGCCGAGGGCGACCGGCACCGGGTGCAGCCGCCTGGGACCGGCCCAGGCGAACGGTGAGCAGCGCTCGCCCCAGACCGGGTCGAACAGCACCCGGTGGCCGTCGATCTCGGCGAGCACGCTCGAATGCCCCATCCACGTCAGCCGCAGTCCGGAGGCGGGCGGCCCGCTGAGCTCCGCCGCGGTCGGCCGGTGCACCGGGATGCGGCCGACCGGCGCCCGGCGCAGCCGGCCCTCCCGGTTGAGCTGCGTCCGCGCCATGGGCAGCGTGGCGCCCGGGAGCAGTTGCCGGGTCGGTACGGGGTTGCGGAACTGGCCGTCCACGAACTGCGGGGACCGTCGTATCCGCGCCAGCCGCTCCCCGGTGGGCCAGGCGCCGAAGACGGCGGGCCGCCGCAGCGTGTACCGCCCTGCGGCACGCGGGGCGGTCGGGGTCTCACGGCGGGATCGGTAGCCGGGCACGGCACCTCCATGGTTCGGGGCGGTAGCGCTGTCAACGGGTCGCCGAGCAGTGAACGGACCGCCGCGGCGACGGGTTCCGGCACGCCGGCGTCCGGGCACGCGGCACCGGCGGCGGGTCCCGCGACGCCCGGACAGGACACGTGTTCCCCACCCGTCCCGGACCACGCGGGCGGCACGGGCATTCCGTACCGGCCGTACGGGTGCCGGGCGGTGCTGTGGGGTGCGCCGCCCGGAGGGCCGTACGGTCCCGCCGCCCCTCTGTGCGGCGGGACCGTACGGCCCTACCTTCATGGCATGAGCCAGACCCTGCCGCCGGAACACGGGGATTCCCCGGGCGGCGGAATGCCTCCTGCCGACCAGGGGCCCGTGCCGCCCCGGGGGCCGGCGCAGTGCCCGGAAACCGTGGAACGTGCCGGTACGGAAGAGCGCGTGCCACCGGTCCCGGCGGCCGCACTGCCCCCGCCCGTGGCCCGTGCCGCCCCGCACCTCGCGCGGCCGGACGCCCGTCTGGTGGCCGTGCCCCTGGCGGTCACGCTCGGGCTGCTGGCCGTCGCCGGGCTCGGCACCGCTTTCGTCGGGCGGTTCCGGGCCGCCGAGTCGCCCGAGGCGCGCGCCTTCACCAAGCTCCTGGAGTACGACCTGTGGAGCGCGCTGGTCGGCGCCTCGATCGCGCTGTACGTGGCGGTGGCGTACGCGATGGCGTACGCGGTGCACCGGCGCTGGCGGCATCCGCTCGACCGGCCCGCCCCCTGGGCCATGGCGGTGCTGGCGGCGGGGGCCGTCCTGTTGATGGGCGCCGTCTTCGGCGTGCTGCGCTTCTTCACCCCGCCCGGCACCCTGCCCGTCCCGCTCGACGGGCTGGCCTGGCGCGTTCCGCTGCTGCTCGTGCTGGGGATGCTGGCGGCGGCGCCGGGCGCGGTGGGCCTGTGGGACGTACAGGTCCGGCTGCTGCGGCTGAGCCGGCGGCTGCCCGCCGAACCGGGGGTCCTGGCGCCCGTGGGGGCGCTGCGGGAACTGGACCGCGCGTGGCGGGACGCGGTGCGCTTCCTGACCGGCGGCAGCCTGATCATCTCGACCGCGGTGATCGACGGCGGCGCGCTGCGCAACGCCCTGCTCGCCCACGGCGTGTCCGAGAAGACCTTCCCGGCGTCCTCCGTGCTGCTCTACGGCGCGTTCTTCAGCGTCATGTTCGCGCTGGTCTTCCTGCCGGTCGTGGTGCTGTGGCGGGCGGTGGCGAGCCGGCTGGTCGAGGTGACGGTCCGCATCCCGGAGGCGGACGAGCTGACCGAGGACTGGATCGAGCGCCGGGCGCGGCTGGTGGCCTTCCTGCGCCTGGACGTCTCGCTGCCGAAGGTGCTGGCCCCGGCGTTCGGCATCCTGGCGCCCCTGGCCACCGGCGCGGTCAGCCTGTTCCTGCCGAGCGGGGGCCGGTGACGGGCGGGGACCGGTGCCGGGCGGCCGGTGACGGGCGGGCCCGTGGCCGTCAGGCGGCCCGCCGCAGCGGTTCGACGGCCGTCGGCGGGGCGCTGAAACCGGGCCGGGGCGGCAGCAGGACGGTGCGCAGGACCGTGTGCGGGGCCATCAGGCGGGACGGTGGCGCGGTGAGGCAGGAGACGTCGCGGAAGGCGGCGCCGACGACGGGGTCGGTGACGCCGCGGAGGATGAGCCGCTGCACGTACCAGGAGATCAGTCGTTCGCCGAGGCCCGCGCGGGCGTCCGGGCCGTTCGCGTACGGGCGGTCGGCGCCGACCGCGGTGATCCAGGCGCTCTCGGTGGCGCGGGCCACCGCCCGTTGCGCCTCCGCCGCGAGCCCGGGGCACAGCCCGCCGCCGGAGTCCAGGATGCGGCGCAGCGCCAGGGCGCCGAGCGCGGCGACCGACATGCCCTGCCCGTAGATCGGGTTGAAGGTGCAGTTGGCGTCGCCGAGCACGACGAACCCCTCGGGGACGGCGCCGGGCCGCTCGTAGTGCCGGCGGCGGTTGGCGGTGTCGCGGAAGCCGTAGACGGGCGAGACCGGTTCGGCGTGCGGCAGCAGGCCGTGGATGTACGGGTCGCCGACCGTGGCGGTGAAGTCGGCGAAGCCCTGGTCGTCGGTCGGCGGGTGATGGCCGCGGACGCCCGCGACGGTGAGCAGCCAGGTGCCGTTCTCGACCGGTACGTACACCGCGCCGCGCGGGCTCCCCCGCCAGCCGGGGATGTTGACGCCCATGTCCGGGGCGCCGGCCGGGCCGGTGGGGCGGAACATCCGGGTCGCGTAGGCGATGCCGGCGTCCACCGTCTCCTGGCGCGGGGCGGGGCGGCCCAGTTCGGCGTACCACTGCGGCGCCTTGGAGGAACGGCCGGAGGCGTCGATGACAAGGGCGGCGGGGAGGACCCGTTCGGCCGGTCCCGCCGGGGCCGCACCGCCGGTCCGTCCGCCGCCGGTCCGGGCCCGTACCCGTACGCCCGTGACCCGCTCCGCGTCACCGGTCAGACCGACCGCCTCGGTCGCCTCCAGCACCTCCAGGCGGGTCGCCGACCCGGCGGCCGCCCGCAGCGTGCGGTCCCGTACGACGCCGTCGATCACCGGGCGGGTGACCGACAGGCACCCGTGGCGGCGCTCGTCGAAGCGGTGCTGCCACCCCACGGCGGTACGGGTGACCAGGTCGCGCGGCGGGTAGAGGGTGCGCGCCCCGGCGCCGGTGAGGGCCTGCCCGGTGCCGGGCAGCAGCTCCTCCAGCGCCCGCACGCCGCCGCTGAGGAAGACGTGCAGGTGGCGGGCCTGGGGGACGCCCTTGCGGAAGGCGTGGCCGGCCGGGTAGCGGTCGCGTTCGACCACGGTGACCACGTCCGCGTGTCCGAGCAGGGCGCCGGCCGCGAGCAGCCCGGCGAGCCCGCCGCCGATGACGACGGCGTGCCGCTCCCCTGCCCGTGCCTCTGCTCCCGCGGCAGTCTCCGGCACCTGCCCCACCCCGTTCCGCACCTGGGCGACCGCGTACGCCGCCGCCGTCACCGGCGCCGGTCGCGCGGTCACCGCGCCTCCGCCCGTCCGCGTCCGAGGTCTCTCACCTTCAGCGCACCGGGCGGCAGTGTCAACCGCCGCCCCGTATCGGACGGTTGGACAGTCTCCGTACGCCCGCCCGCCCCTGCGCGCTCAGCCCTGCTTCCGGCCCACCCCGCCGTAGAAGATGATGTCGTTCAGCTCCGCCGGGCCGGGCGGCGGACCGTCCGGACGCCACAGCGGCACCCGCACGACGCCCGGCTGCAGCAGCTCGAACGGCCCGAAGAGCGGCTCGACCTCGGCCTTGGTCCGCAGGTTCAGGGTGGCCGTCGCGTTCTTGTAGACGTCGAGGACGCCGTCCCGCGCCTGCTCGTCCGTACGGCCCTGTTCGTACGCCTCGTACGGCTCGCCCGTGGCGTGCGACATCACCAGGACGCTGCCGGCGGGCAGTTCGCGCGCCAGCGTGGCCACGATCCCCGCCGGGTCCTCGTCGTCCCGGACGAAGTGCAGGACGGCCACCAGCAGCAGCGCCACCGGCCGGCCGAAGTCGATCAGCGCGCGGACCGTGGGGTGGTCGAGCAGGGCCTTCGGGTCGCGCACGTCGGCCAGGACGAACCCGGTGTCCTCGGTGTTGGTCAGCCGTGCCCCCGCGTGGGTGGCGACGATGGGGTCGTTGTCCACGTAGACGACCCGGACGCCGGGGGCCGTCTCCCTCGCCACCTCATGGGTGTTCGGCGAGGTCGGGATGCCCGTACCGATGTCGATGATCTGCCGGATGCCGCCGGCGACCACCTCGCGCACCGCGCGGTGCAGGAAGGCCCGGTTGGCGCGGGCGCTCAGCCGCACCTGGGGGTGCGCCTCGATGACGCGCTCCGCCGCCTGGCGGTCGACCTCGTAGTTGTCCCGGCCGTCCAGGTAGTAGTCGTACATCCGGGCGGGGTGCGGCTTGCTGGTGTCGATCTCCTCGGGCGCGAAGGCCGCCGCGTCCTGGAGCCCCTGCGAGCCGTCCTCGTCCCACGAGCCGACCACGGCCCGGGAGAAGTCCGCTTCCGTCACGCCGTCCTCCGATCGGTGCCGCAGCCGCACCCGCAGGGCGCCGCGGTGAGCAGGAAGTCGGCCGCGCCCGCCTTCGCGCCCTCGATGAAACTCTTGATCTCGCGGTGGGTGTAGATCAGGGCCGGGCCGTCCGGATCGGTGGACTGGCGCAGCGCCACCCGCCCGTCCCCGAGCCGCAGCGCCTCCACGCAGTCGCCGCCGTTGCCGCCGCTCCACGGCTTGTGCCAGCCGTCGCTGCCCAGGTCGGTGGCGGGCATGCCGTTGTAGATGCGTATGCGATCCATGGTTCAGATCTCCTTGCGAAAGCCGCCCAGAAGGGCCTCGGTGGTCTGTGCCGGCGCGGCTTGCGCGCACATCCGGTCCAGTGCCTCCAGAAAGGTCGAGACGTCGTCGCGCTGGTCGAAGTACACGGCGCCCACCAGGTTCTCCGCGTACGCGATGTCGGGCAGCTCCGGGATCGGGAACCGGAAGATGCTGAACGGCCCGTACATCGAAGGGTGCGGTCCGGCCGCGAACGTGATGATCTGCAGCCGGATGTTGGGCAGCGCGGCGGCCTCGGCCAGCCGGGCGATCTGGTCGCGCATCACCCGCGGCCCGCCGATCGGGCGCCGGAAGACGGTCTCGTCCATGACCACCCAGAACATGGGGGCGTCCTCGCGGGTGAGCAGCGACTGCCGCTCCATGCGCAGCGCGACCGCGCGGTCGATCTCCTCGCGCGCGGCGTGCGGCTTGCCGGCGCGCAGGACGGCGCGGGCGTACTCCTCGGTCTGGAGCAGTCCCGGTACGTAGTGGGGCTGGTAGCTCCGGATGAGGTTGGCCTCGCTCTCCAGGCTCACGTACGCGCTGAACCACTCGGGCAGCACGTCCCGGAAGTTGTGCCACCAGCCCGGCCGGTTGGCCTCCCGGGCCAGTTTGACGAAGCCGTCGATCTCGTCCCGGTCGGTGACGCCGTAGGTGGCGAGCAGCTTCTCCACGTACGGGATCTTGAGGCCGACCTCGGCCTTCTCCATGCGCCGTACGGTGGCGTGCGTCACATCGAGGGCACCGGCCGCCTGCTCGTAGGACAGCCCCGCCTTCTCGCGCAGGTCCTGCAGCCGCTTGCCCAGCACCACCCGCAGGACGGTCGGAGCGCCACCCGACCGTGCATCCGCCACTTCTGATCCCCTCCCACCGACATGAGTGATCAGCAGTGTGTCATGCCGTCAGTAGACCGAACAGACTGTGCTTGCGATTCTGCAAATTACACATTGATCCTTGCCATTGGTGACCAACATCGCACATAGTTGCGGAGTGGCTTCCTCCAACAACGCTCCTTCGTTAGGGCGCTGTGGCGGCTTCATCGCCGAGCGTCCCCGGGAAGCGTTCCACTTGCCGGCGCGCCGCACCTCCGTACCGGAGGCGCGCAGACGTGTTCTCGCGGTGCTGCACGAGTGGGGCGCGGCAGAACAGGTCCGCGACGACGCCGAGTTGGTGGTGTCGGAGCTGTTCACCAACGCCGTACGGCACACCGACAGCGAGAAGGTCGGCTGCGAACTGGCGGTGCTCGGCGCGTTCCTGCGCGTGGAGATCACCGATCAGGGCCGGGGCGACTCGGCGCCGCACGTCCAGCCCGGCAGCGTGGACAAGGAGTGCGGCCGGGGCCTGTTCCTGGTCGGTGCCCTCTCCGAGAGCTGGGGCGTCCGCCCCGATCCGACCGGCCGGGGCCGCACGGTCTGGGCCGACCTCCCGTACGGCCCGTACGACTCCCCCGCCGCACACTGAAACCGCCGCCCGCGCCATGGGGCGGGCGGCGGTGTGGCACTGCGCCGGACAGCGGGGGCACGCCGTTCTCCTGTACGGAGACGCCGTTCCGCCCCCTACAGAGGAAGCAGGTCGGGCCGCTTCGGCTCGACGTGGTCGCCGGAGGACTCGCCGCGCAGCCGGCGGCCGATCCACGGGACCAGGTGCTCACGCGCCCACTGGATGTTGTCCCGGCGCGCCTCGGCGGGGGTGCGCTCCGCCTCCGGGGGCCACGCCTGGTCCGGATCGGCCGGCACGTCCAGGCCCAGCACCTGCGCGGCGCGCAGCGCGACCCGGGTGTGCCCGTCGGCCGACAGGTGGAGCCGGTCGTCGCTCCAGGCCCGCCGGTCCTGCACGGACTTCAGCGACCACAGGTCCAGGACCGGGCAGTCGTGCCGGTCGGCGATCGCCCGGACGTGAGCGGTGTACGTCGCGATCTTGCCGCGGAGATGCCGCAGCACCGGTACGCCACGGGTGTCGAACCCGGTGCAGAGCAGCACGGTGCCGACCTTCTCCCGCAGGTCGGCGACGGCCGCCTCGTACCGCTCGGCGACGTCGTCCGGGTCCGAGCCCGGCCGCAGGATGTCGTTGCCGCCGGCACAGAACGTCACCAGGTCGGGCGCGAGCTCCTTGGCGCGCGGCACCTGCTCCTCGACGATCTGGTCCAGCAGGCGCCCGCGGACCGCGAGGTTGGCGTACCGGAAGTCCCCCTCCGCCCGCCGGTCCGACAGCAGGACCGCGAGCCGGTCCGCCCAGCCGATGTACGCCCCGTCACGGCCGGGATCCCCGACCCCCTCGGTGAAGCTGTCCCCGACGGCTGCGTACGACCCGATGACGCCTTCTGCGCCACTGCTCATCTTCTTCGAATCGTCTGCCACGTCAGGACATACTTCACCCCCGGAAGTGACTTACGCCACCGTAACCAGGGGTTGACGTGGGGTGATTAATACCACCTGGTCAAATTCTGCTCAAGTCGGAATAAGAAACGGCGCCGATAAACGGCTTTTTTCGGTCGTTTGGGGGGTGGCGGGGGTGGCTGACGTGAGGAGGCGGAGCGCACTCAGCGTGCGGTACGGCGCACGCGGGGTAGGACGCCCCGTCCGCCCCCGCCCCCTCCCACCCACCTCCGCACCGCGCCGGTCACCTCCCGACCGGCCCGATTGCCGGCTGTGCCCATGTCGTATCGTCGGAGTGACCCGCCTCGTCGACGAGCAGCGTCGGCGACCGATCCCGAGGAGCGCCCGTGACGCAGCAGACCCCGGAGGTCCCGTCGACCGACTCCGAGCTCGCGGAGGTACGCAACTTCCGTGACGTGGGCGGCCTGCCGACCGTGGACGGGCGCCGGGTGCGCAAGGGCCGGCTGTTCCGCAGCGGCCATCTGGCGTCGGCCACCGAGGCGGACGCGGCGTTCCTCTCCGGGCTCGGGCTGCACACCGTCTTCGACTTCCGCAACGCCGCCGACATCAAGCTGGAGGGCCCGGACGTCACGCTGCCCGGCGTGCGGAACGTGAACATCCCGCTCACCGACCCCGCCGACGGCGCCGAGTTCTGGGCCATGGTCCGCGACGGCGAGCTGGGCCACCTGCGTACGGCGCTGGGCGACGGCAAGGCGGCGGACCGGATGGCGCAGACCTACCGCCACATCATCACCACCCGCACCGCCGACCACAGCCGCGTCCTGCACGCGCTCGCCGAGGACAGCGTCCCCGCCCTCATGCACTGCGCCGCCGGCAAGGACCGCGCGGGCCTGTCCATCGCCGTCACCCTCCTCGCGGTCGGCGTCGAGCGGGAGGCCATCGAGGCCGACTACCTGGAGTCCAACGCCGCCCACCGCCGCTACAAGGTGCGCCGCTCGGACAACTCGGCGGCCGGCATGTCCTCCGAGGTGATGGAACTCCTCGCACCGCTCTTCGACGCCCGCGTCGCATACCTGTCCGCCGCCTTCGACGCCATCGAGACGACCTGGGGCTCGACGGACACCTACCTGACCGAGGGCCTGAAGCTCTCCCCGCAGACCCGCGAGCGGCTGCGCTTCCAGCTCCTGGAGGGCTGAGCGGCCACGGGCGGGGGCGGACCGGCGGTTTCACCGGCCCGCCCCCGCCCGTTCGCGTCACCGCGCCTGCAAAGCCTGCTTCACCAGTGTCCTTCCGAAGTCCCACATCAGTCCGCCTCCCTGGTGCGCGTCGTCCATCACCTCTGTGAACGCCGTGACGAAGCGGTCCACCTCGCGTTCGCCGATCGTCAGGGGCGGGATGAGTTTGATGACCTCCAGGTGGTCGCCGGAGACCTGGGTGAGGATGCGGTGGCGCTGGAGGAGGGGGACCACGACCATCTGGGCGAAGAGGCCCTTGCGGGCGGCCTGGAGCATGGTCCAGTGGCCGCGGAGTTTCAGGGACTTGGGGCGGCCGAACTCGATGCCGATCATCAGGCCGCGGCCGCGGACGTCGTGGAGGAGTTCGTAGCGGTCGGTGAGGGCGGCGAGCCGGGTACGGAGCAGGTCGCCGGTGTGGCGGGCGTTGGCGACGATCTGCTCGTCCTCCATGACGGAGAGGACCGCCAGGCCCGCGGCCATCGCCTGGGCGTTGGCGCCGAAGCTGGCGGAGTGCACCAGGACGCGGTCCATGGAGGAATAGACCTTTTTGAAGATCCAGTCCTTGCCGAGGGTCGCGCCGACCGGGACGTAGCCGCCGGAGAGCGCCTTGGCCACGCACACCAGGTCCGGTTCGACGCCGTCCTCGTGCTGGTAGGCGAAGAAGTCGCCGGTGCGGCCGAGGCCGGTCTGCACCTCGTCGGCGATGAGCAGCGCCTTGTGGCGGTGCAGGAGTTCCTGGGCGGCGCGCAGGAAGCCGGGCGGGGTGGGGTGTACGCCCTTGCCCTGGACGGGTTCGACGATGAACGCCGCCACGTCGCCGCGGCGCAGCTCCCGTTCCAGGGCCGCGAGGTCGCCGAGTGCGATGGCGGTGTCCGGCAGGAGGGGGGCGAAGCCGTCGCGGAAGCCGTCCTCGCCGTTGACCGAGAGGGAGCCGGTGGTCAGGCCGTGGAAGGCGTGGGTGCAGTACAGGACGCGGGGCTTGCCGGTGGCGTAGCGGGCGAACTTCAGGGCGGTCTCGACGGCTTCCGTGCCGCTGTTGCCGAAGAAGACGCGGTCCAGGTGGGGGGTGTGGGTGAGCAGTTTCTCGGCGAGCAGGCCGGGCAGCGGCTGGCAGTCGAAGCGGGTGAGGTCGGGGAGGCCCGCGTCCAGCACGTCGTGCAGGGCCTGGCGTACGACCGGGTGGTGGCGTCCCAGGCCCATCACACCGAAGCCGGCGAGCATGTCCAGGTAGTCCCGGCCGTCCGCGTCCCAGAAGTAGGCGCCCTCGGCCCGCTCGTAGACCTTGTCGAAGCCGATGGTGTGCAGCATCCGCGGCAACTGCGGGTTGACGTACTTGGCGTGCAGGTCGTAGCGCTCGGCGCCGCGTTCGGCGAGCAGTTTGGTCAGGTCGAATCCGGTCACGAGCCGTTCTCCGTCACGAGGTCGTTCTTACGGGCCAGGAAGGCGCTGATCCGCCCGGCGATCTCGGCGGGGGTGAGCCCGATGTCGGCCAGCACCTCACCGCGCTTGGCGTGCGCCAGGAACTGTTCGGGGATGCCGAAGGTGCGCAGCGGTACGTCCACGCCCGCGTCGCGCAGCGCCTGGCCGACCGTCGCGCCCACTCCCCCGTTGCGGCTGTTGTCCTCGACGACCGCCACCGAGGCGTGCCGCGCGGCCAGCCGGGCGATGGCGGGATCGACGGGCTTGACCCAGCGCGGGTCGACGACGGTGACGCCGGTGCCGCGCTCGGCGAGCAGTTCCGCGGCCTCCAGGCAGACCGGGGCCATCACGCCCACGGAGACCAGCAGGACGTCCGCCCGGTCGCCGCGGCTCAGGACGTCCACGCCGCCGATCCGCTCCAGCGCCGGGACCGGTTCGCCCACCGACTCCTTCGGGAAGCGCAGCACGGTGGGCGCGTCGTCCACGTCGACGGCCTCGCGCAGTTCGGCGCGCAGCTGGTCGGCGTCGCGCGGTGCGGCGATGCGCAGGCCGGGGACGACGCCGAGGACGGACAGGTCCCACATGCCGTTGTGGCTCGGCCCGTCGGTGCCGGTCACGCCCGCCCGGTCGAGGACGAAGGTGACGCCGCACTTGTGCAGCGCGACGTCCATCAGAACCTGGTCGAAGGCGCGGTTGAGAAAGGTGGCGTAGACGGCCACGACCGGGTGGAGGCCGCCGGTGGCCAGGCCGGCCGCGGAGACCGCCGCGTGCTGCTCGGCGATGCCCACGTCCCACGTACGGTCGGGGAAGGCCGCCGCGAATCGCGCGAGTCCGACGGGCTGGAGCATCGCCGCGGTGATCGCGACCACGTCCGGGCGCTCCGCGCCGATGCGCACCATCTCGTCGCCGAAGACGGAGGTCCACGACGGCGGGCCGGGCGGCGCCACGGGCGCGCAGGTCAGCGGGTCCATGGCGCCGACCGTGTGGAACCGGTCGGCCTCGTCCTCCAGCGCGGGCCGGTAGCCGCGGCCCTTCTCGGTGAGGCAGTGGACCAGTACGGGCCCGCTGAAGCGGGCGGCGCGGCGCAGCGCGGACTCGACGGCGGCGATGTCGTGGCCGTCGATGGGCCCGACGTACTTCAGGCCGAGGTCCTCGAACATGCCCTGTGGGGCGAAGGCGTCCTTGAAGCCCTTCTTGGCGCCGTGCAGCGATTCGTACAGCGGGCGGCCCACCACGGGGGCGCGCTGCACGACCTCCTTGCCCCAGGCGAGGAAGCGCTCGTAGCCGTCGGTGGTGCGCAGGGTGGCGAGGTGGCTGGCGAGGCCGCCGATGGTGGGGGCGTACGAGCGCTCGTTGTCGTTGACGACGATGATGAGGGGGCGGTCCTTGGCGGCGGCGATGTTGTTGAGCGCCTCCCAGGCCATGCCGCCGGTCAGCGCGCCGTCCCCGATGACGGCGACGACGTGGTCCTGCCTGCCGCGCACCTGGTTGGCCTTGGCCAGGCCGTCGGCCCAGCCCAGCACGGTGGAGGCGTGGGAGTTCTCGATGACGTCGTGCTCGGACTCCTCGCGGGACGGGTAGCCGGACAGTCCGCCCTTGCCGCGCAGCTTGGAGAAGTCCTGACGCCCCGTCAGCAGCTTGTGCACGTACGACTGGTGGCCGGTGTCCCACAGGATGCGGTCGGCCGGTGAGTCGAAGACCCGGTGCAGGGCTATGGTCAGTTCCACCACGCCCAGGTTGGGTCCCAGATGGCCGCCGGTCCGGGCCACCGCGTGCACGAGGAACTGCCTGATCTCCTCGGCGAGTGTGCCGAGACGATCCCCGGGAAGCGCCTTGAGGTCGCGCGGGCCGCGGATCTGTTCCAGCATGGACATGCTCGGTCCCCCTCTACGGGTACAGCCAGTACGGGTTCAGCTGACGACGACATCAGGGGTGCCGGGCATCACTCCCTCGGACTCCATCCCCGCCGCGATCTTCATGGCCTCGTCGATGAGCGTCTCGACGATCTTCGACTCCGGAACGGTCTTGATGACCTCGCCCTTCACGAAGATCTGGCCCTTGCCGTTGCCGGACGCCACTCCCAGGTCCGCCTCACGCGCCTCACCGGGACCGTTGACCACACAGCCCATCACCGCGACCCGCAGCGGCACCTCCATGCCCTCCAGGCCCGCGGTCACCTCATCCGCCAGCTTGTACACATCCACCTGCGCACGCCCGCACGACGGGCACGAGACGATCTCCAGACGGCGCGGGCGCAGGTTCAGCGACTCCAGGATCTGGAGGCCGACCTTGACCTCCTCGGCCGGCGGAGCCGACAGCGAGACGCGGATCGTGTCACCGATGCCCTCGGACAGCAGCGCACCGAAGGCCACCGCCGACTTGATCGTGCCCTGGAACGCCGGGCCCGCCTCGGTCACACCCAGGTGCAGCGGATAGTCGCACTGCGCCGCCAGCTGCCGGTACGCGTTGACCATCACCACCGGGTCGTTGTGCTTGACCGAGATCTTGATGTCCCGGAAGCCGTGCTCCTCGAACAGCGAGCACTCCCACAGCGCCGACTCCACCAGCGCCTCCGGCGTGGCCTTGCCGTACTTCTGCAGCAGCCGGCGGTCGAGGGAGCCCGCGTTCACGCCGATGCGGATGGGGGTGCCCGCGTCGGAGGCCGCCTTGGCGATCTCCTTGACCTTGTCGTCGAACTGCTTGATGTTGCCCGGGTTCACCCGGACCGCGGCGCAGCCGGCGTCGATCGCGGCGAACACGTACTTCGGCTGGAAGTGGATGTCCGCGATGACCGGGATCTGCGACTTCTTCGCGATGACCGGCAGCGCGTCCGCGTCGTCCTGCGAAGGGCAGGCGACCCGGACGATCTGGCAGCCGGAGGCGGTCAGCTCGGCGATCTGCTGGAGCGTCGCGCCGATGTCCGCGGTGTTCGTCGTGGTCATCGACTGCACCGATATGGGGGCACCGCCGCCCACCGGCACCGGCCCGACCTGGATGCGGCGCGAGACGCGCCGCTCGGCCAGCGGCCGGGCCGGTACCCCGGGCATCCCCAGTGCGACACCGGTGGCGGCGCCGCCCCCGGGGGGCTCTCCCGTACCCATCAGGTCACCTGCGGTTGGCCGCGACGGTTTCGCGGGCGGCGCGCAGGGACTCCTTCAGGGAGCCCATGGTGGCGAGCACGGCGGTGGGCTCGTAGCCGCAGTGCGCCATGCAGTTGGCGCAGCGCGGGTCCTTGCCGCGGCCGTACTTGTCCCAGTCGGTCTCCTCGATCAGCTGCCGGTACGTGGGCACGTACCCGTCGCTCATCAGGTAGCAGGGGCGCTGCCAGCCGAACAGCGAGTAGTTGGGGATCGCCCACGCCGTGCAGGGGAAGTCCGCCTTGCCCTCCAGGAAGTCCAGGAACAGCGGGCTGTGGTTGAGCCGCCAGCGGCGCCGGTTGCCGCCCGCGAACGCCTTCTTGAACAGTTCCCTGGTCTGCTCGACGCCGAGGAAGTGCTCCTGGTCGGGGGCCTTCTCGTAGGCGTAGGCGGGCGAGAGCATCATCTCGTCGACCTTCAGGTCGTCGTTGAGGAAGTTGAGCACCTCGATGATGGTCTGCGGGGTGTCGGTGTTGAAGAAGGTGGAGTTGGTGGTGACCCGGAAGCCGCGCCGCTTGGCTTCCTTGATCGCCTCCACCGCCTCGTCGAAGACGCCTTCCTTGGCCACCGACTCGTCGTGCCGCTCGCGCATGCCGTCGATGTGCACGGCGAACGCGAAGTACGGGGACGGGGTGAACTTGTCGATCTTCTTGCGCAGCAGCATGGCGTTGGTGCACAGGAAGACGTACTTCCGCTTGGCCACCAACTGCCGCACGATCTCGTCGATCTGCGGGTGCATCAGGGGCTCGCCGCCCGCGATGGAGACCATCGGCGCACCGGATTCCAGGACCGCGCCGACCGCCTGCGCGACCGGCATGCGCTGTTTGAGCACCCCGGCCGGGTGCTGGATCTTCCCGCACCCCTCGCACTTGAGGTTGCAGGCGAAGAGCGGCTCCAATTCCACGATCAGCGGGAACTTCTCCCGCCGGCGCACTTTCTGTTCAAAGAGATACGTACCGACCCGGATGGACTGACGGAGCGGCATGGCCATCTGGCTCACCTCCTGGGGAGCAGCAAAGAACGGTGCCATTCAAAAAAGACAGGAAGGATGGAGCGCAGCACACGGAAGGCTGACATTCCACCGCGCAAAGTGCCGATTCGGACAAGTTCATGTTCTGGAGCGTCCACGATCACCCGTACGGCCGCAACCGGACGCCCGCCGCCCCGCGTCGCGGCCGCCAGCGTCGCGGCGGACTCCATGTCCACCGCGACGGCGCCCGCGGCGCGCAGCCCGGCCCGCTCCGCGCCGCGTACGACGTGGTCCGAGCCGCGCAGCAGGCCGGTGTGCACGGTCAGGCCGCGCTCCTTGAGGGCCCGCAGCAGCGGGCCGTTGTCGGAGCAGAGCACGTCCGGCGCGCCGGGCAGATGGCCCCGGACCGCCTCGGCGACGACCACGTCCCCCGGCCGCATGCCGGGGACGAGGCCGGCGCAGAAGCCGGTGGCCACGACCGGCGCCCGGGCGGTGGCGGAGCCGTCCCGCAGCGCGTGCCGGACGGCGGCCGTCGCCGCCTGTGGCCCCATGCCCGTACGGAGCGTGACGACCGGCGCGCTCGCGCCACTGCGGTCGCCGCCGCGCAGTGCGAACCGCTCGATGCCGAGCGCACAGGCGACCAGCAGCGGCGGCGGCCCGTCCGGCCGGGCCCACCGGCCGTCCCGGGCACCCGGCCCGCCGCGCGACCCGGGCATCAGGCCCCCTGGGACGCGCCGGCCGGTCCGCCGTTGACATAACGGCCGAGGGCCGTCAGCGGGAAGACCTGCCGGTACAGGTGGTAGTTGATCGAGAAGTCCCAGGGGAAGCCCGTACCGGTGAAGTACGGCTCGTCCCAGGACCCGTCGGCGCGCTGCGTCTCCGCCAGCCAGCGCACCCCGCGCTCGACCGCCGCGCTCTCCCGCTCGCCCGCCGCGAGCAGCGCCATCAGCGCCCACGCGGTCTGCGAGGCGGTCGACTCGCCGCGGCCGGCCCACGCCTTGTCCTGGTACGAGCGCTGGTCCTCGCCCCAGCCGCCGTCCTCGTTCTGGACGCGCTCCAGCCAGCGCACCGCGCGGCGGACCGCGGGGTGCGAGGCCGGGATGCCGGCGGCGGCCAGGGCCGGCAGGACCGAGCCGGTGCCGTAGATGTAGTTGGTGCCCCAGCGCCCGAACCACGAGCCGTCCGGCTCCTGTTCGGCGAGCAGCCAGCGGATGCCGCGCCGGACCCGCGCGTCGTGCGTCATGCCCAGGTCGGCGGCCATCTCCACCACATGGGCGGTCACATCGGCCGACGGCGGGTCGATGACCTCGCCGAAGTCGCAGAACGGCAGCCGGTTGGGGAACGGGCTGGTGTTGTCGGCGTCGAAGGCGCCCCAGGCCCCGTTCTTGGACTGCATGCCCAGGTTCCAGCGCACCGCGCGCCGTACGGCGGCGTCGACCCGCTCCGGGTCCGGGTGCTGGATGCGGCGCAGCGCGAGGACGACCTCGGCGGTGTCGTCGATGTCCGGGTAGTTGTCGTTCTCGAACTCGAAGGCCCAGCCGCCGGAGGGCAGTTGGGGCCGGCGTACGCTCCAGTCGCCCGGCCGGCGGATCTGCTCGGCGAGCATCCAGTCGGCGGCCTTGACCAGCTGCGGGTGGTCCGCGGGCAGGCCGGCGTCGGCGAGCGCGATGGCGGCGAGGCAGGTGTCCCAGACCGGGGACTGGCACGCCTCGATCATGCGGACGGGAGCGCCGTCGGCGTCCTCGCGCCATACGGCGAAACGGTCCAGCGACTCCAGCCCGAGGCGCAGCACGGGGTGCTTGAGGTCGTATCCGAGCAGGTGCAGCGCGATGATCGAGTAGACGGCCGGCGGCTGGATGCCGCCCCAGCAGCCGTCGTTCTCCTGACGCTCGATGATCCAGCTCGCCGCGGCCCTCATGGCCGAGCGGCGCAGCTTGCGCACGGCCACCTTGCGGTAGCCGTGCAGCCCCTTGTCCAGCCGCTGGAAGATCCCGTCCCAGGTGGTCGCGGGGGCGAGCGGCCGCGGCGGGTTCGGGCGGGCCGGGTCGGCGTGCAGCTCGTCCAGGGCGAACGGCGCGGGCCGTACCGGGCGAACCGCCGAGACGATCGTCAGTGCCACGATCGTCTGCCGCGCCCAGCACCCGAAGTCGTAGATGTTGAGCGGGAACCACTTCGGGAAGTAGATCAGCTCGGGCGGCAGTTCGGGCAGGTCCGCCCACTTCCACCAGCCGAACAGCGCCAGCCAGATCCGGGTGAAGACCCGGGAGGCGGCGATGCCGCCGTGCTCGCGGATCCAGGCGGCGGCCCGGGCCATGTGGGCGGCGTCCGGCTCGTCGCCGGCCAGCCGCAGGGCGACGTACGCCTCGATGGTGGCGGACAGTTCGCCGGGCCCGCCGTAGAAGGTGGCCCAGGTGCCGTCGGCGCGCTGCTCGCCGCGGATGTGCCGGGCGGCGGCCTCGGTGGTGCGGCGGTCGCCGATTCCCAGGAACTGCCGCAGCAGCAGGTCCTCGGCGTCCATGGTGACGTTCGTTTCCAGGTCGCCCTTCCACCAGCCCGCCTCGTCCTGGACGGACAGCAGGTAGTCGGTGGCGCGGGCCGCGGCGCGGCGGGCGGCGGCGGTCGTGCTCCGGGGGGCGGCCGGGTGGTTCTCGGTCTGTTCGGCGGTGGCCTCGCCGGCCGAGGGGGCCCGGGGCGGCAGCGCCCCGGTGCTTCCGTCGGTCGTCGCTGTCATGGCTTCCCCTTCTGCAGTGAACTGTGAAGCGTGCTCAGGGATTCCGTCGGCCGGCGCCCGGGACATCCGTACGGAGGTCGGGGCGGGACGCCGGCCGGCGACTGCGATTCAGGTCGGGTCGATAGTGCTCATCTCTCTCGTACGACGACGAAGTCCGCGAGCGCGACGAGCTGCGCGCGGACCGGTTCGGGCATCTCCACCTCGTCCAGTGCGGCGATGGCGGTGGTGTGCTGGCGGCGAGCCTCCTGGGAGGTCCACTCGCGGCCGCCGGCCTCCTCGATGAGGGCCGCGCGGGAGGCGAACTCCTCCTCGGTGAAGTCGGCGATCTCGTCCTCGCTCTTCTTCGCGTCCGCCGCGAGGATGTGGGCCAGCCGCTCGGCGGCCGGGTTGTCGGCCGCCAGGGCCGCGACCACCGGCAGGGACTTCTTGCGCTGCCGCAGGTCGCTCCAGGTCTGCTTGCCGGTGGCCTCCGGGTCGCCCCAGATGCCGAGCAGGTCGTCGACGGCCTGGAAGGCGAGGCCGAGGTGGTAGCCGTAGCGCTCCAGGGTGTCGGCGGTGCGGTCGTCGGCGCCGCCGAGGACCGCGCCGATGGACACGGCGCAGGCGAGCAGCGCGCCCGTCTTGTTGCCCTCCATCTCCAGGCACTCCGCGACGGTGACCCGCTCGCGGTGCTCGTAGGAGATGTCCTGGGCCTGGCCGTCGATGAGCTTGCGGGTGGCGGCGGTCAGCCGGCGGGTGGCGCGGCCGGCCTCGACCGTGCCCAGCTCCAGCAGTATTTCGTTGGCGAGGGCAAACAGCGCGTCGCCGACCAGGATGGCCTGGGCCGGGCCGTGCACCTTCCACACCGTGTCGCGGTGGCGGCGCTGCTCGTCGCCGTCCATCAGGTCGTCGTGCAACAGCGAGAAGTTGTGGACCAGTTCCACCGCGACCGCACCCGGGACGCCGACCTCCGGCGGCTGCCCGGCGGCCTGGGCCGACAGCAGGGCGAGCGCGGGGCGTACGGCCTTGCCGCCGTCGCCGTCCGCGGGCCGTCCGGCGGCGTCGATCCAGCCGAAGTGGTACGCGGCGACGGTGTCCATGGGAGGCGCGAGCCGGTCCACGGCGGCACGCAGCACGGGAGTGGCGAGCCGTCGCCCGCGCTCCAGCAGCGCGGTGACGCTCTCGGTGTCGATAGCTGGGGAAGCCGGATTCACGGTTTCTCCTCTGTTTCCGGTGCTCGTGCTCGTGCGAGCGCTCGTACTCGTGGTCATGCCACCTCCTGGGGCAACTGGCCCTGGGGGAAGCCGAGTTCGGTGAGTGCCTCGCGAACGGCGCCGAGGCCGCTGCGAACAGCGCTTTCCATGGTCGCGGGCCACCCGGTGGCGGTCCACGCACCGGCCAGGTACAGGCCGGGGTTCTGTGTGCGGGCGGCGGGGCGGAGGCGGCCGACGCCCGGGGCGGGGGCGAACGTCGCGGTGCGCTCGCGGGTGACGAAGAAGTCGCGGACGCCGGCACCGCGCGCCGCGGGCAACAGCCGTGCCAGCTCCGGCAGATAGCGCTCGCGCAGCTCGGCCACCGGCCGGTCGATGTCGTCCTGAGCGGCGGACTGCGAGACGGCCAGGTACTGGCTGCCGGCGCCGCCGGGCAGGGCGGCGAGCCCGGACGCCTCCGTACGGTCGAAGACCCACTGCACGGGCGAGCCGAGCGCCGCGAAGAACGGCCGTTTGAGCACCGGCCGGTCGTAGACGACGTGCAGGTTCAGGATCGGCGCGGTGCCGATGTCCAGCAGCCGGTCCTGGCCGTCGAGGCTGCCGGCGGGCAGCAGGCCGTGCGTCTCACGCTGCGGCAGGGCCAGCACGACCGTTCCGGCGGTCAGCTGCTCGCGGCCGTGCGGGCCGTTGTCGACCGTCACCTGCCAGGCGCCGTTCTCCGTACGCGTGAGGGCGCTCGCGCGGGTGCGCAGCGCGACCCGGACGCCGGCCTTCTCCAGGGCCTCGCGGGCGAGCGTGTCGTGCACCTCGCCGAGCGGCACCCGGGACCAGCCGATGTCGGCGGCGCCGTTGTCGGAGAGCAGGCCGGTCCTGAAGACCTTGGCGGCCAGGCCGAGCGAGGCGTCAGCGGCCCGTGCGTTCAGCGTGGCGACGCCGACCAGGTCCCACAGCGCCTCGACGGCGCGCGGCGACTGGCCGTGCCGGCGCAGCCAGGAGGCGAAGTCCACACCGTCCAGCGCGGGGTCCTCGGGGTCGAGCTTCTTCAGCGCCAGCGCCGCGCGGCCGACGTTCGCCCGCTCGGCGAGCGACAGATGCGGGTACGTGGCCAGGCTCTTCGCCAGGTGCAGCGGTACGGGCAGGGCGGTGCGCCGCAGCCGCCCCAGCCGCAGGCCGTCGGCGTCCAGCACCGGGACGTCCATCCGGTCCTGGAGGGGCACCAGCCCACGGGCGCCGACCCGGTCCAGGAACCAGTCGTACGCGGTGCAGCAGCGCAGGTAGACGTGCTGCCCGTTGTCGACGGTCAGCTCCCCCACCGCGGACTCGCGGCGGAAGGAGAAGACCAGGCCGCCCAGCCGGGGCCGGCCCTCGGCGAGGGTGACGCGCAGTCCCGCGTCGGCCAGCGCCAGCGCTGCCGTGATACCGGCGAGACCGCCCCCAATGACCACCGCAGCCGCCCCATCGGGACGGCCTGCCTCATGTGCATCGTGCCGGTCGGGCCTCATCGGTTCCGATGTCATTCGCCCTCCCTGATTACTGTCGTCAGGGACGCAGCGGTCCGGCGGAGGGTTGCCCACCGCCGGGACCGGCGCAGCGGCCCTGAGCAGGGCTCGTCGGCCTCGCCCGGCTCGCGCCCCGTCATCCGCGCCTCCTCGCGGGCGGCCGGCCCGCCGCCCGCGCCGCCTGGCGGCGGCCGATCGCCCGCGCGTCGAAGCCCGAGAGCCCGCGCACGGCCACGAACGCCTTCTCCCGGCCGGGCAGCGAGACCCGCCCGCGCAGCACGGCCTCCGGGTCCGCCGCGATCCGCGCCAGGAGGCGGTGGTAGATGCCGGCCATGGCGGCGACGCAGGCCCCGCTGCGCCGGTCGAGCATCGGCAGCAGCCGGAAGCCCTCGTCGAACAGGGTGCGGGCGCGCCGTACTTCGAAGTGGACCAGTCCGGTGAAGTCCGCGCCGGGCGGTGGGACCGGACTGTGGAAGCCCACCGAGCAGCCGAACTTGGCGAGGTCGTCGGAGGGGAGGTACGTACGGCCGTTTCCCGCGTCCTCGCGAACATCTCTCAGGATATTGGTCAGTTGCAGGGCCAGCCCGAGCGTATCGGCGTACTCCGCGGCGCGTGCGGCGTCCGGTGCGCCGGGGACCGTGCCGAACACGCCCAGCGAGAGGCGGCCGATCGCGCCCGCGACACAGCGGCAGTAGACCTTCAGGTCGTCCCAGGTCTCGTACGTCCGGCCGCGCACGTCCATCAGGACGCCGTCGATCAGCTCGTCGAGCCCGGCGAGCGGGATCGGGAAGCGCCGGGAGGCGTCGGCCAGCGCCACCGCCACCGGGTCGGTGTCGTCCTCGTCGACCGTGCCGTCCTGGATGCGGGCGAGCAGGGCCCGGGTGTCCTCCAGCCGCCGCTCCTTGGCGTCGTCGGCCAGCGGGCCGTCGCCGATGTCGTCGACCCGGCGCGAGAAGGCGTAGAGCGCCGACATGGCCTGCCGCTTGTCGGCCGGCAACAGCCGGATGCCATAGGCGAAGTTACGTGCCTGCTGCCCGGTGACGGCCTCGCAATAGCGGTACGCAGCGAGCACCGGCGCGGACGCATGTGCGATGTCCTCCACGGTCCGACTCACCCCTTTCTTCGCAATGTCGCCCGCACCTCGCGCAGCAGGCTGAGCTTGGTCGGCTTGGGCGGTCCAGGGAGTACGTCGTGGTCGGCGGCCGCGACCGCCCGGAGTGCGGCGCGACCGCCGGCGACGAAACCGGCGAGCAGCAGTTTGAGCCTGCCGTGGACGCTACCCACCAGCGGGGTGCCTTCATTCAGCAGCGCGCGGGCGCGTTCCGCCTCGTACGCGATCAGCGCGCGCACCGGGGCGCTCCCGGTCGGTGCGGCGAGGTCCCGCTCGGTGACACCGAAGCGCTTCATGTCCTCGCCCGGCAGGTAGACGCGGTCCCGCCGCAGGTCCTCGGCGACGTCCTGGAGGTGTTCGACGATCTGCAGACCGGTGCAGACCGCGTCCGAGCGGCGGATGCGCTCGGGGCTGGCCGTGCCGGTGATGCCCAGGACGAGCCGGCCGACGGGGTTGGCGGACAGCTCGCAGTAGGCGAGCAGGTCGCCGTAGGTGGCGTAGCGGCCGGTCCGCTGGTCCTGCCGGTTGGCCTCGATCAGACCGAGGAAGGGTTCGGGCGTCAGGCCGCAGCGGCGCACGGTGGGGCCCAGGCGCCGCATCAGGGGGTGCAGCGGGCCGGGGGCCCGGTCGCTGAAGACACGGTGCAGGTCCGCCTCCAGCGCGTCGAGCAGGGCCAGGCGGTCCGCCCCGTCCGCGGCGGGGTCCAGACCCAGCCGCAGGGCGTCGCCGCCGCCGGGCGCCAGGTCGCCGTCGCCGATGTCGTCCACGAGGCGGGCGAAGCCGTAGACGGCCATCAGGTCCCGCCGCCAGGCGCGGGGCAGGAAGAACGGCGCCACCGGGAAATTCTCGTGCGCGGCCTTGTCCAGGACGGTGCGCGACTGCGCGTCGTCGTCGCGGGCGCCGTCCGGCGCCCGGTGCCGGACGAGGACGTCGCGCGCCCGTGCCATCCCTCGGCTCACCGGAGGCTGCCCGGCGCGCTTCGGAGCCGGAGAGTTCCAGTAGCCATTGCCGTCACGCCTCCCGTTCTACACCGCCAAGCCAAAACATCCCATTTCGGACACGCCGCAGGGCGCGACCCGCCCGATCGGACTCCCGGTCGCCAGGACGGGTACGCCTTGCCCGACTTGTGCCACTTGTGCTGTTCAGTACCCGTACAGCTTACGCCGTACATCTCTCCGGCGTCCGAGGGGGTACCGAACCTCGAAGCAACGATCCGGTCAACATCGAACCGGCCTGAACTGTTCCCGGTTCCGGCGGAGTTGACCACCTGTTAACGATCAGTAGACCCGCGGACAACCTTCCGCGGCCGGCCGGCAACGGCCAACGGCCCCCGCGAGCCGGACTCGCGGGGGCCGTACGGCGCGCTGCGGGCTACTTGCCCGTCTCCTTCTCGTACGCCTTGATCACCTCGTCGGTCGGGCCGTCCATCAGCAGCTCGCCCTTCTCCAGCCACAGCACCCGGTCGCAGGTGTCCCTGATCGACTTGTTGTTGTGGCTGACCAGGAAGACCGTACCGGCCTCCTTGCGCAGCTCGCGGATGCGGGCCTCGGAGCGCTTCTGGAACGCCCGGTCACCCGTCGCCAGCGCCTCGTCGATCATCAGGACGTCGTGGTCCTTGGCCGCCGCGATGGAGAAGCGCAGCCGCGCCCCCATGCCGGAGGAGTAGGTGCGCATCGGCAGCGAGATGAAGTCGCCCTTCTCGTTGATGCCGGAGAAGTCGACGATGCTCTGGTAGCGCTCGCGCACCTGCTCGCGGGACATGCCCATCGCCAGCCCGCCGAGGATGACGTTCCGCTCGCCGGTCAGGTCGTTCATCAGGGCCGCGTTCACGCCCAGCAGCGACGGCTGGCCGTGCGAGTAGACCTTGCCGCGCTCCGCGGGCAGCAGCCCGGCGACCGCCTTGAGCAGCGTCGACTTGCCCGAGCCGTTCGAGCCGATCAGCCCGATCGACTCGCCGCGGTACGCGGTGAAGCTGACGCCCTTGACCGCGTGCACCTCCCGCACACCGCCGGAGGGCTTGCGGCGGATGATGCGGTTCAGGGCCGCGGTGGCGCTGCCCTTGCCCGCTCCGGTGCCGTAGACCCGGTACACGATGTGCAGGTCGTCCGCGATCACGGTGGGGACGCGGGTCCCGTCCGCCGTCAGTACGGCGTCCTCTTGCTCAGCCACGGCCGTAGCGCTCCTCAGCCTTCCAGAAGTACACGAAGCCGGCGATGCCCATCACCAGCGCCCAGCCGACGGCCAGCGGCCACACGTGCGGGGGCAGCTTGTCGGAGGTGAAGCTGTCGATCAGCGCGAAGCGCATCAGGTCGATGAAGACCACGGCCGGGTTGCAGTCCAGCAGGACGTGCACGAAGGCCGGGACCGCCTTCTCCTTGAGGATCACGTCGATGCTGAACATCACGCCGGACGCGTACATCCACGTCCGCATGATGAAGGGCATGAGCTGCGCGAGGTCGGGGGTCTTGCTGCCCAGGCGGGCCATGACCATCGCGAGCCCGGTGTTGAAGAGGAACTGGAGCACCAGCGCGGGGATCGCCAGCAGCCAGGACCAGGTGGGCACCTGCCCGTAGCCCAGCAGGATGAGGACCAGCACGCCCATCGAGAACAGCAGCTGCTGGAGCTGCATCAGGCAGAACGAGATGGGCAGGCAGGCGCGCGGGAAGTGCAGCGCGCGCACCAGGCCCAGGTTGCCGGAGATCGCGCGGGTGCCGGCCATCACCGAGCTCTGCGTGAAGGTGAAGATGAAGACGCCGGTGACCAGGAAGGGCACATAGTCCGGCACGCCGCGGCTGGTGCCGATCAGCAGGCCGAAGATGAGGTAGTAGACGAGCGCGTTCAGCAGGGGCGTCACCACCTGCCACACCTGGCCCAGCTTCGCCTGGCTGTACTGCGCGGTCAGCTTCGCGCTGGAGAAGGCGGAAATGAAGTGCCGCCGGTCCCACAGCTGCCGCACGTACTCCGGCAGGCTGGGCCGTGCGCCGCTCTGCGTGAGCCCGTACTTGCGGGCCAGCTCGGCGCGGGACAGCCCGTCGTCGGATGATGGCGGGGCACTCATGGCGACCGCACTGTCGTGCGTAGTCTCGCTCACTGTTGACACTTTCGTCCTCAAGGTGCGCTGCCGGGGCCGTGGCCCGGCTCGCGCCTGATGCTCTCAGATACGAGCTTGTCAGATGACGGGAGGGCGGCCCAGTCTGGTCAGGCGCCAAACGGTACGCCACTTCATGGGGCGCCTGGGACCACAGGGAGTGGCCCAGCCCTCCTTGAAGCCGCCCAGCCAGGCACGCAGGGCGGGCCGCGAGGGCCGCCGGGCCAGGGTGAGCAGGAACCAGACGCCGAGATAGACCGGAACCAGCGGGACCGGAAGGTTGCGGCGGGCCAGCCAGACGCGGTTGCGGGCCACCATGCGGTGGTACACCGCGTGCCGGCTGGGGGCGTGCGTGGGGTGCAGCAGCACCATGTCCGACCGGTAGTCGATCATCCAGCCCGCGTCCAGGGCCCGCCACGCCAGGTCGGTCTCCTCGTGGGCGTAGAAGAAGTCGTCGGGCAGTCCGCCGACCTCCTGGAAGACCTGGGTACGGACCGCGTTCGCGCCGCCGAGGAAGGTGGTGACGCGGGAGGACCGCAGCGGGTCGGAGGCGCGCAGCCGGGGTACGTGGCGGCGCTGGGTCTCCCCCGTGTCCGGGTCCGCGATGCGGAAGCTGATGATGCCCAGCTTCTTGTCGCGGGCGAACGCCTCACGGCACAGCTCGGCCGTGTCCGCCCGGTCCAGCAGCCCGTCGTCGTCCAGGAACAGCAGCACGTCCACCTCGCTGCCGCCCGGTCCGAACGCCTCGATGCCGACGTTGCGCCCGGCCGGGATGCCGACGTTCTCCGGCAGCTCCACGGTCCGTACGCCCTCGGGCAGCGGCGGCAGCGGCGAGCCGTTGCCGACGACCACCACCTCGACCGGGTCGCCGTGCTGCTTGGCGACCGAGTCGAGCAGCGCCCGCAGCTCCTCGGGGCGGTTGCCCATGGTCAGGACGACAGCGCCGACCTTCATCTCGCGCGCCCCCGTCACTTGAGCCTGCTGGAGGCGAGGATGGACACCAGGTGCAGCAGCGTCTGGAGGAGCGCGATGCCCGCCAGGACGGCGACGCCGAGCCGCGAGAAGAACAGGTCGCCCCGGACCGAGTCCACGATCGCCAGGACCAGGATCAGCAGCGACGCCTCGATCCCGAGAATCAGCCGGTGGAACTTGAGCGCCGCGGCGGCCTTGCGGGCCAGCGCCATGCCGGAGGAGCGCGGCTCGGACGCCGCCTCCTTGACCGGCGGCAGCCCGCCCTGGTGCCGGGCCACGCCGACCAGGTCGGTCTCGGCCTTGATCAGGATCGCGCCGAGGGCGGCCAGGGTGCCGAGGAAGGCCCACAGCCAGTCGATCCGCCCGGGGCCCCACAGGTCGGCGGCGCGCAGGCCGAAGCCGACCAGTACGGCGGCGTCGGTCAGATAGGCCCCGACCCGGTCCAGGTACACCCCGCCGAGCGAGAACTGCTTCTTCCAGCGGGCCACCTCGCCGTCGACGCAGTCGAGCAGCAGGTAGAGCTGGACCATCAGCACGCCGAGGACGGCTCCCCAGATTCCCGGCACCAGCAGGGCCGGCGCGGCGAGGACGCCGAAGAGGGTCATCACGTAGGTGAGCTGGTTGGGCGTGATCCTGGTGTTCACCAGGTACCGGTCGCAGCGCAGCGAGATCTCCCGCATGTACAGGCGACCGGCCCAGTGCTCACCGCTGCGCCGGTCCTTGACACCCGCGGGGTGCACGACCGGGCGGAGTTCAGCTACTGACGGCTTGTGCATAGTCGGCGTAGGCGTCCCTGATCTGGTCGGTGGACAGGTCGAGGTGTTCGAGGATCGTGTAGCGGCCCGGGCGGGTCTGCGGCGCGAACTCGACGGCCCGGACGAACTCCTCGTCGCTGAAGCCGATCTCGCCGGGCGTCACCGGCAGGCCGTGCCGCCGGAGCACCTCGATCATCAGCCCGCAGGTCTCCTTGTCCCCGCGCAGGTGGGTGGCGAAGGCGGCGCCCAGGCCGCACTGCTCGCCGTGGCTCGCCGCCCGCTTCGGGTAGAGGAGGTCGAAGGCGTGGTTGATCTCGTGGCAGGCGCCGGAGGCCGGGCGGCTGTCGCCGGCCACCGACATGGAGATGCCAGTGAGGACCAGGCCCTCGGCCAGCACCTGGAGGAAGCCGTCGTCGCCGACGCCGCCGGGGTGGCGCAGCACGGCCTCGCCGGCCTGGCGCGCCATCGCGGCGGCCAGCCCGTCGATGTCCTCGCCGGTCTCGCGGTGCGACAGCTCCCAGTCGGCGACCGCGGAGATGTTGGAGATGGCGTCGCCGATCCCGGACCGTACGAAGCGCACGGGCGCCTCGCGGATGACGTCGAGGTCGATCACCACGGCGATCGGGTTGGGCACGCCGTAGGAGCCGCGGCCCGCGTCGTTGTCGAGGGTGGCGACCGGGGAGCACAGGCCGTCGTGCGACAGGTTCGTCGCGACGGCGACCAGCGGCAGGCCGATACGGGCCGCCGCGTACTTCGCACAGTCGATGATCTTGCCGCCGCCCAGGCCCACGACCGCGTCGTAGTGGCCCTTCTTCATGGCGTCGCCGAGCTTGATCGCGTCGTCCAGCGTGCCGCCGCCGACCTCGTACCAGTCGGCGCCGGGCAGCATCGGGCACAGCCGCTCCCGCAGCCGGGCGCCCGAGCCGCCGCTGATGGCGACGGCGAGCTTCCCGGATGCGGAGATGCGCTGGTCGGCCAGGAGGCCCGCCAGGTCGTCCAGTGCGCCGGCGCTGATGTCGACGACGACCGGGGACGGAATCAGCCGGGTCAGTACCGGCATGCGATCTCACGGCCCTTCGCGAGGTCGTCGTGGTTGTCGATCTCGACCCACGCGACCTCGCCGATCGGGGCCACATCGACCTTGAAGCCGCGGTTGACCAGCTCCTGGTAGCCGTCTTCGTAGTACAGGTCGGGGTCACGCTCGAAGGTGGTCTTCAGCGCGTCCGCCAGTTCCTCGGCGGCCGAGCCCTCGATGAGGGTGACGCCGATGTACTCGCCGGTGGCCTCGGCCGGGTCCATCAGCTTGGTGATCTTCTGGACACCCTTGTCGGGGTCCACGACGACCTTCATCTCCTCGTCGGCGAGCTGCTTGACCGTGTCCAGCGCGAGGATGATCTTCTGGCCGTTGCCGCGGGCGGCGAGCAGCGTCTTCTCCACGGAGACCGGGTGCACGGTGTCACCGTTGGCGAGGATCACGTCGTGCTTGATCGCGTCCCGGCCGCACCACAGGGAGTAGGCGTTGTTCCACTCCTCGGCCTTGTCGTTGTCGATGAGGGTGAGCTTGAGGCCGTACTTCTCCTCCAGCGCGGCCTTGCGCTCGTACACGGCCTCCTTGCGGTAGCCGACGATGATCGCGACCTCGGTCAGGCCGATCTCGGCGAAGTTGCCGAGCGTCAGGTCCAGGATGGTCGTGTCACCGTCGACCGGCACCAGCGCCTTGGGCAGGGTGTCGGTGTAGGGACGCAGACGCCGTCCGGCGCCGGCGGCCAGCACGAGGCCGATCATGCGGGTTCTCCTTCATCGTGTACGGCGGGTGCTCCGGAGGACACCCAGAAGCGGATGCTCTCGGCGAGCACCAGCAGCGCCAGGACCACTGCCAGGGCCGTCAGCGCGATTGTGAAACCTGTGGAGTGCAGCAGGGCCGCGAGGAGGACAACGAGCAGCGTGCGTCCCTCGTGCCCGCCGGCTGCCCGTACCAGCCACCGGGGCGGTGCCCCGGCGCCCACGCGGATCCGGTAGACGGTGTCGTAGTGATGGTAGGCGACCGCCGCGACCAGCCCGAACGCCGCGGGCAGCGCCTGGTCGGCGCCGGAGCGGGCCGCCACGACCAGGATGGCGACGTACTCGCCGGCCCGGAACAGCGGCGGTACGAGCCAGTCGAGCGGGCCCTTGAGGGAGCGGGCGACGGCGGCGCCGGCGAAGGCCGCGTACACGGCCGCGCCCAGCACCGGCCACCAGCTGCCCGCGTCGCTCCAGGCCAGCTGCGCCATGAGGAAGGCCACACCGGCGAACGCCATGACGGGGGCGGTGACGGGGCCGCGGGCGGCCGGGCCCTTGGCGGCCAGTTCGGCCAGGGGGCCGGAGTCGGCCAGGTCGGCGAGCGCGGCCGCGGCGCGGTCGGTGCGGCGGGCGCGCCGGGTCAGCGAGCGCAGCACCCGACCCGCCGTCGTGTAGCACGCGGCCAGGGCGCAGCCGACGAGCAGCGCGTAGAAGACGATGCGCGGGGTGGTGCAGGCGGTCAGTACGGCGATCATGGCCCAGCGCTCGCCGATGGGCAGCACGATCATCCGGCGCACCCAGACCGTCCAGCCCACACTGTCGAGCCGGTCGGACAGGGCCGCGGTGGGACTGGTGTTGCCGGTGGCGTCGTGGTTCGCCTCGTTGAACGAGAAGTCGACGACATGCCGGCAGGTCTGGAGCACCATGGCCCCCAGAGCCAGCGCCCACACGTCGTCGCCGCCGCGCGCCGCGCCGAGCGCCAGGCCCGCGTAGTACGCGTACTCCTTGGCGCGGTCGAAGGTCGCGTCGAGCCAGGCGCCCATCGTCGAGTACTGGAGCGAGTAACGGGCGAGCTGCCCGTCGGTGCAGTCCAGGACGAAGGAGAAGATCAGGAGCAGGCCGGCGGCGATGAAGCCGCCGCGGCTGCCGGTGGCCGCGCAGCCCGCCGCGATCAGCGCGGTGAGCAGCGACGCGGTGGTGACCTGGTTGGGGGTCAGGCCGCGGCGCGCGCACCAGCGGGCGAGGTAGCGGGAGTACGGGCTGATACAGAAGGTGGTGAAGAACCCGTCGCGGGCCTTGACGGCGGTGCGCAGCCGTACGGCCTCGTCGTCGACGGCGGCGACGGCTTCCTCGGCCGTGACGCGCTCGGCGGGCGTCAGCGGCACGGTCGCGACCAGGCTGCCCAGCTCCACGCGCTGCGGCGCGGCGTCCTCGGCCGTCATGCCCTCGGCGAGCGCGTCCGGGAGGACGTCCACGCGGTAGCGGGTGCCGGGGCCGGCGGGCACCGCGGTGGCGGCGCGCCGGAGCGCGGCGCGGGCCTCGGGCTGCGCGGTGACGGCGCCCGGCACGGCGGCGGCCGGGAAGCGCGGGTCGGTCAGCGCCAGACGCAGGCTGTGCAGGTGGCCGACGAAGCGCGGGTCGACGACGGCGACGCGTTCATCGGCCGGGACCTCGGCGAGCGCGTCGGCCACGGCCGCGGCGCCGTCCGCCGTACGGACGTGGAAACCCAGCGAGCGCAGGGCGGCTTCGAGCGGCGACCCGGCGACCGGCGGACCGGTGAGGATGGCGGTCGACAGACGAACTCACTCCTTGGAAACTGGCGAGGCCGCGCCGGTCGGTCCGCATTCGGTACGGGCTACCCGGGCAGCAGGCGTGGCACACCTGGGCCCCCGAGGGGGCGGGTGGGCACGTCGGCAGAGGCTATCGGATCGCCGGATGCGGCCGTTCACCGCGCATTCACCGCCCGATCGAGTGACCGCCGGCTGCGCCTGCCGCGATCATCATGGTGGATCAACGCACTCAGGAACAACTGACACGGGCCCGGGACCCGGGCGACGCGCCGGTTATGCGACGGCTGGCTACTTGTGGGCGGAATGCCGGGGGAGGGTGCTGGGGGGCGGGTGCAGGGGGTGGCGGTGCTGGGGCGCGGGTGCTGGGGTGGTGGGTACTGAGGAGCGAGCACTGAGGGCGGCGCTGCGTGGGGGCGGGCGCTGGAGACGGGCGCTGGGGGCGGCGCCGGCGGGGCGGGCGGCCCCTACAGATCGAATCGAACGCCACGTTCCCCCACCGGGGGTCTACCCATCGGAAGCGCACGGAAAGCGCGGGAGAACGCCCGATAGGTATGCGGTACGGCCGGAAGGGCGCGGTCGGCAGGCGTAGCCGGAAAGCGTGGCCGGGAGCGCGACCGGAAGGCGTGGCCGGAAGCCGTTGGGACGGCCGGTACGCGGGAGAGGCAGTCGGCAGGGGCGGGAGGACGGCAAGCGGGGGGACCTCGCTGGTTCCCCCTGGCGCCGCCGGGGAGCGTCTTCGCAGGTCAGCGCATGACAACGGTGTTCACCACCGCGTTGCCACATACCCCCCTCCCGTAGTTCACTGCAAGGGCAGACGGCATCGGGCCGGGCGGTGCGGACGCGGCTTTCCGGGAGGCGTACGGCATGGGCGCAGGACACGACCACGGAGCCGGCGGAGCGGCCGGGGGCGGTGCGGGCAGCGGCACGGCCGCCGCCGCGTACCGCGGCCGGCTGCGCGGCGCGCTGGCGCTGACCTCGGCCGTCATGGTCGCCGAGATCGTCGGCAGTGTCATCACCGGCTCGCTGGCGCTGCTGGCGGACGCGGGCCACATGGCCACCGACGTGGTGGGGCTGACGATGGCGCTGGTGGCGATCCGCTTCGCGAACCGGCCACCGTCCCCGCAGCGCACCTTCGGGCCGGCCCGCGCGGAGATCCTCGCGGCGGTGGCCAACGCCCTGCTGCTGTTCGGGGTGGGCGGGTACGTCCTGGTCACCGCGGTCCCGCGGTTCTTCGAACCGGTCGGCGTCGAGGGCGGTACGACCATGGTCTTCGGCGTCGTCGGCCTGCTGGCGAACCTGGTCTCGCTGGCCCTGCTGATGCGCGGGCAGCGCGACAGCCTCAATGTGCGCGGCGCGTTCCTGGAGGTGATGGCGGACGCGCTCGGGTCGGTGGCGGTCATCGTGGCGGCGCTGCTGGTCACCCTGACGGGCTGGTCGGCCGCGGACCCGATCGCCTCCCTGGTGATCGGTCTGATGATCGTGCCGCGTACCTGGAAGCTGTTCCGGGAGGCGCTGGACGTCCTGCTGGAGGCGGCGCCGAAGGACGTGGACATGACGGAGGTACGGGCGCATCTGCTGGCACTGCCGGGCGTGGAGGGCGTCCACGACCTGCACGCCTGGACGATCACGTCCGGGATGCCGGTGCTGTCGGCCCATGTGGTGGTCGCGCCGGAGGCGCTGGACGCGGTGGGGCACGAGAAGATGCTGCACGAACTGCGGGGCTGCCTGGGCGGGCACTTCGCCGTCGAACACTGCACCTTCCAGCTCGAACCGCGCGGCCACGCGACGCATGAGGCGCAGCCGTGCCCATGATGCGGGCGCGCCTAGGGCAGACTTGAGCGGCGAGGAGACCGACGACAAGGATGGGCATGCCGATCACACCTGCCAACGGACAGACCGCCGAAACCGCGGCGGCGAACCCCCCGGGCGGCACCGCCGAACCGATCTTGCTGGAGCTGGTCGACGAGGACGGCACGACGATCGGCACCGAGGAGAAGCTCGCCGCCCACCAGCCTCCGGGCCTGCTGCACCGGGCGTTCTCGGTCTTCCTCTTCGACGACCGGGGGCGGCTGCTGATCCAGCGCCGGGCGCTGGGCAAGTACCACTCCCCCGGTGTCTGGTCCAACACCTGCTGCGGCCACCCGTACCCGGGCGAGACGCCGTTCGCCGCCGCGGCGCGGCGCACCGCCGAGGAGCTGGGTGTGGCCCCGGCGCTGCTGGGCGAGGCCGGTACGGTCCGCTACAACCACCCGGACCCAGAGTCCGGGCTGGTCGAGCAGGAGTACAACCACCTGTTCGTGGGACTGGTGCAGGCCACTCCGGAGCCGGACCCGGAGGAGGTTGGCGAGATCGCGTTCGTGACGCCGCAGGAGCTGGCCGAGCGGCACGCCCGGGCGCCGTTCTCGGCGTGGTTCATGACCGTGCTGGACGCGGCGCGGCCGGCCGTGCGGGAACTCACCGGGGCGGCGGCGGGCTGGTAGGCCCGCCCGTCAGCGGGGCGAGCGGCAGTTCGGCCCAGACCGCCTTGCCGCCGCTCGCCGTGTCTTCGACGTCGCACTTGCCGCCCGCCTCGGCCGTGAGCATCTTGACCAGCCACAGGCCGCGCCCGCCGATGTCGTCCGCGCCCGCCTCGACGGCCTTGGGCCGGTACGGATGGTCGTCCTCGACGGCGACCCGGACCCAGCCCGCGCCGACGGTGACCTCGATGGTGATCTCCGGCGAGAGCAGCGCCGCGTGCCGCACGGCGTTGGTGACCAGTTCGGAGGTGATCAGCAGCAGTGCGTCCACGACCTCCTCGGCGGCCGCTACGCGCTGCTCGGCGAGCAGGTCCCGGACCGCGTGCCGCGCCTGGGGCACCGAGGACTCCAGTGCCGGTGCGGTGAAGCGCCAGACACCTTCGTACGTGCGCGGGGCGGTCAGCTCCTCGGGGGGTTCGGCCGGGGGTCCGGAAGGCGTCCTCACGCTTCGAGTGTTGGTTCTGCGCTGGTCCGGACCGACCCGCTGAACAGAAGTCAGCACCTATCGACGTCTTCTGACTGCTTTCGCCATCGACGTCCTGTCCTACGACCGCTCCTGACCTTTTTGTTTCCCGTTCAAGGATTGTCCGGATGAGGCCGGTGAGGGGCCGGTGGCATCCGGTGCGGCGCCGCGCCCGCCCGCCACCATGCCGACGATCCGCCGGCCGCCGATGCCCATCGCGACCAGGCCGAGCCCGTCGAAGAGCAGCGCGAGGGAGAAGAAGCAGCCGATCACGTACCGGGAGCTGTGCGGCCAGTCGCCGAGCACCAGCACGCCCAGCAGGATGCCGAAGGCCCCCTGCACCAGCGTCCAGCCGAACTGCGGCCCCCGGACGACCGCCCCGCCGACGAGCCGGAAGACGCCGCCGGTCAGGAACAGCAGCGCGGCGAACATCGTCAGGCCGGCGGCGGCGACCTCCGGCTGCCGGATAACGACCACGCCCGCGGCGATGTTCAGAGCCGCCACGATCGCCGCGAGCCAGAAGAAGCCGGCGGCGCGCGACTGGATCGCGTGCAGCAGTCCCACCACGCCGCCGATCAGCAGCAGCCAGCCGAACAGCAGCATCGAGGTGAGGGTGGCGAAGCCGACGTACACCAGGCCCACCAGGCCCGCGAGCACCAGGATCGCGCCGAGCACCGCCAGCCAGGCGAAGCTGCGCCCCAGCTCTCCCGCTTCCCGGGTCCCCGGCTGCGTCCCGTGCGCCGGACGCTTCGAAGATCTGCGTGTGCCGATCATGAGGGACCTCCCTACGGACGCCTTTGTCCCGGTATACCTCTTTCGCAACCGGACGGCAGCACACGCACGACAGCAGGCCCGGTGCTCGTCACGAGCACCGGGCCTGCTGCGGAAGTAGCGGGGACAGGATTTGAACCTGCGACCTCTGGGTTATGAGCCCAGCGAGCTACCGAGCTGCTCCACCCCGCGTCGGTATGCGTCCACCATACGGGCCACCGGGCCGGGTGCCAAATCGCGGGCGGCGCTCCTCTAGCCCAGGCGCTCGGTGATGCGCCCGGCCCCGACCTCGATCCGGCGCGTGGTGTGCACCGCCTCCAGCATCCGCCGGTCGTGCGTGACCAGCAGCAGCGTCCCCTGGTAGGAGGCCAGCGCGGACTCCAGCTGCTCGATCGCCGGCAGGTCGAGGTGGTTGGTCGGCTCGTCCAGGACCAGGAGGTTGACGCCGCGGCCCTGGAGGAGGGCGAGGGCGGCGCGGGTCCGCTCGCCCGGCGAGAGCGTGGCGGCGGGCCGCAGGACGTGAGCCGCCTTGAGCCCGAACTTGGCGAGCAGGGTCCGCACGTCGGCCGGGGACATCTCCGGTACGGCCGTACGGAAGGCCTCCGCCAGCGGCTCGTCGCCGAGGAAGGCGCCGCGGGCCTGGTCCACCTCGCCGACGACCACGCCGGGGCCCAGCGAGGCGTGCCCGGCGTCCAGCGGCAGCCGGCCCAGCAGGGCGGCGAGCAGGGTGGACTTGCCCGAGCCGTTGGGGCCGGTGACGGCGACCCGGTCGGCCCAGTCGATCTGGAGGTCCACCGGGCCGAAGCGGAAGTCCCCGCGCCGCACCTCGGCGCCGCGCAGGGTGGCCACGACCGCGCCCGCGCGGGGCGCGGCGGCGATCTCCATGCGCAGCTCCCACTCCTTGCGCGGCTCCTCGACGGCGCGGGCCTCCAGGCGCTCGATCATGCGCTGGGTCTGCTTGGCCTTGGCGGCCTGCTTCTCGGTGGACTCCGCGCGGAACTTGCGGCCGATCTTGTCGTTGTCGGTGGCCTTGCGCCGGGCGTTGCGGACGCCCTTCTCCATCCAGTTGCGCTGGGTGTGGGCGCGCGTTTCGAGCGCCGCCCTGGTGTCCGCGTACTCCTCGTACTCCTCGCGGGCGTGCCGCCGGGCCCGCTCGCGCTCTTCCAGGTACGCCGCGTAACCGCCGCCGTAGGTGTTGACCTGCTGCTGGGCGAGGTCCAGTTCGAGGACGCGGCTGACCGTACGGGTCAGGAACTCGCGGTCGTGGCTGACCAGGACCGTGCCGGCGCGCAGGCCGGTGACGAACTCCTCCAGCCGGGCCAGGCCGTCCAGGTCGAGGTCGTTGGTGGGCTCGTCCAGCAGGAAGACGTCGTAGCGGGAGAGCAGCAGCGAGGCGAGCGAGGCACGGGCGGCCTGTCCGCCGGACAGGGAGGTCATGGGCTGGTCGAGGCCGACGGCGAGGCCGAGCTGGGCGGCCGTCTCCTCGGCACGCTCGTCGAGGTCGGCGGCGCCGAGCGCGAGCCAGCGCTCCAGGGCGGTGGCGTACGCGTCGTCGGCGCCGGGCTTCCCGTCGACCAGTGCCTGGGTGGCGGTGTCCAGCGCGGTCTGGGCGGCGGTGACGCCGGTGCGGCGGCTCAGGAAGGCACGGACCGACTCGCCGGGACGCCGGTCCGGCTCCTGCGGGAGGTGACCGACGGTGGCGGTGGGCGGGCTCAGGGACAGCCGGCCCTCCTCCGGGGTGTCCAGCCCGGCCAGCAGGCGCAGCAGCGTGGACTTGCCGGCGCCGTTGGCGCCGACCAGGCCGATGACGTCCCCGGGGGCGACCACCAGGTCGAGGCCGGAGAACAGGACGCGTTCGCCGTGGCCGGCGGCGAGGGACTTGGCGACGAGGGTGGCGGCGGTGGCAGACATCAGACCGTCGATCGTATCCGGCCGCCCGTCCGGCGGTCGCCCTAATATCCGGGGCATGGAACCGGGCATCGTCACACGCGTCAGCGACGGCACAGCGACCGTCGTCCTCAGCCACCCCGCCAAGCGCAACGCCATGACGACGGGGATGTGGCGGGGGCTGCCGCCGCTGCTGGCGCGGCTGGCGGCCGATCCCGCCGTACGGGTGCTGGTGCTGACCGGCGCGGGCGGCACGTTCTGCGCCGGTGCGGACATCGGGTCGCTGCGCGGGTCGGCGGGGGCGGAGAAGGGGCTGGCGACGGCCGCCGAGGAGGCGCTCGCGGCGTTCCCGAAGCCGACGCTGGCGGCGATACGCGGGTACTGCGTGGGCGGCGGCTGCCAGCTGGCGGCCGCGTGCGACCTGCGGTTCGCGGAGGAGGGCGCGCAGTTCGGGGTGACGCCCGCGAAGCTGGGGATCGTCTATCCGGCCTCGTCCACCCGGCGGCTGGTGCGTCTGGTGGGCCCGTCGGCCGCCAAGTACCTGCTGTTCTCCGGTGAGTTGATCGACTGCGCGCGGGCGCTGCGGACCGGGCTGCTGGACGAGGTGCTGCCCGAGGGCGAACTGGACAAGCGGGTGGCGCGGTTCACCGCCGTACTGGCGAGCCGGTCGCAGCTGACGCAGGCCGCGGCGAAGGAGTTCGCGGACGGCCCGGGGGACGCGGAGCGGGTCGCCCACTGGGAGGAGCAGGCGCGCGGCAGCGGGGACACCGCGGAGGGTGTGGCGGCGTTCCTGGAGCGCCGGGAGCCGCGTTTCACCTGGTCGGCGGGGTGAGACGGGCGGGGTAGCCGCCCGCGCCGGGCTGGAGCCGATGCCGGGCACGCGGCGCCATGGCGGTGGGAACCCGCGGTGCATCTTCCCCCGCCCCCTGGGACGTTGCCCGTTCGGTTACCGGGAAGCCAGGGGCGGCGACCGGCCGGAAAGCAGCCCCTTACGGGTCCGCCGCGCGTCCTGCGAGGGTCCGTTCCGGCCGCCGCGGCGACATACTTGACGGGTGGGCGACCGGTTGGGCGACCGGATCGTGGCGGCGCGCGAAGAGGGCTTCGTCGGCCGCCGCGGTGAGACCGCGGCCTTCCGTACGCTGCTGGCCGCCGGACGCGGCGCGGTGGTGTACCTGCACGGCCCCGGCGGCATCGGCAAGACCACGCTGCTGCACCACTTCGCGCGGCTCGCCCGGCGCTCCGGGCGGCCCGCCGTACGGCTGGAAGCGGCCGAGGCGCGGTCGTACGGGGCGGAACCGGCGGAGCGCCTTCCGGACCGGCCGGATCCGGTGCTGCTGGTCGACGGCCTGGACGATCCGCGGACGGCGCGCGACACCGTGCGCCGCGAGCTGCTGCCCCGGCTGCCCGCCGACGCGCTGGTCGCACTGGCCGGCCGGACGGCGCCGCCGCCGTCCTGGTGCCTGGACCCGGCCTGGCAGGGGCTGCTGCGCCTGCTGCCGCTCGGGCCGCTGGACGAGGCCGACAGCCGGGAGCTGCTCACCCGGCGCGGCGTGCCGCCCGCCGTCCAGGACCGTGGTCTGGCCTGCGCCCGCGGGCATCCCCTGGCCCTCGCGCTGGTGGCGGACGTCGCCGCGCACGGCGGCGAGGCTGCCGGTGCCGGGCCGACGCCGCAGGTCGTACGGACGCTGCTGGCGCGCCTGCTGGAAGCGGTGCCCACGCCGCTGCACCGGACCGCGCTGGAGGCGTCCTCGCAGGTGCTCTCGACGACCGAGCCGCTGCTGGCCGCGCTGCTCCAGGTGGCCGACGCCCGGCCGTACTTCGACTGGCTGCGCGGGCTGTCCGCCGTGGAGAGCGGGCCGCGCGGGGTGTGCCCGCACGACCTGGTGCGGGACGAGCTGGACGCGGAGCTGCGCCGGCGCGCCCCGGAGTGCCTGGTGGCGCTGCGCCGCCGGGCGAGCGCGTACTACCAGCGCCTGTCCGCCCGGGACGACGACCGGGCGCGGCAGCGGGCGGTGCTCGCGGACTTCGCGTATCTGCACCGGGACAGCCCGGTCGTCGGGCCGGTGCTGGAGCCTGTGGGGCACGGCGCGGCCGGTCCCGCGCGGCTGGACCGGCTGTCCGTCTCGCCGGGTCCGGTCACCGGCGGCGCGCTGGTGGAGGCGTGCACGATCGCCGCGATCCACGAGGGCATCGAGGCGGCGCGGCTGGTGCACGACTGGTCGGGGCGCGCGGAGGCCGAGACGTACACCGTGCGTGGCCCGGACGGGGTGGCGGCCGGGTTCTACACGCTGATCGAGCTGGCCGGCGCTCCCCCGGCGGACGCGCCGGACGATCCGGCGGTACGGGCCGCCTGCCGCTGGCTGGCCGGGCACGGGGAGTTGCGCGGCGGCGAGACGGCGCTGCTGGTGCGGTTCTGGATGAGCCGCGACGAGTACCAGGCCGTCTCGCCCGTACAGTCCCTGATCACCCTGCGTCTGACCCGCCATCACCTGTACCCGGCCGGCCGGCGGCCCGCGGTCACGCTGCTGCCGTGCGCCGATCCGGAGTTCTGGGCGCCGGGCTGCGCGTCCGTGGACTTCGCCCGGCTGCCCGCGGCGGACTTCACGGCCGCCGGACGCCGCTACGGGATGTTCGTGCACGACTGGCGGCGGGTGCCGGCGCTGGCGTGGCTGACGATGCTGGCCGAGCGGGAACGGGCCGAGGACCCGTTCGCGGTGGCCCCGCCCGTCGCCCCGGACCCGCTGCGGGTGCTGGACCGGGAGGCGTTCGCGGCGGCCGTACGGGATGCGCTGCGCGGGCTCGTACGGCCGGACGGCCTGCGCGGCTCGCCGCTGCTGGACACGCGCCTGGTCGCCGGGCGGTGCGCGGCGGGCGGTCCGGGCACGGCGGGACCGGGTCCGAGAGAGCGGGTGGCGGCGCTGCGGGAGGCGGTGCGCGCGGCGGCGGCAGCGCTGGAGGCGTCGCCGCAGGACGGGCGGGCCTTCCGGGCGCTGCACCACACGTACCTGCACCCGGCCGGTACTCAGGCGCGTGTCGCGGAGCTGCTGTGCCTGCCGGTGGCGGCGTACCGGCAGCACCTCGCCGCCGGGGTCGGCCGGCTGACGGAGCTGCTGTGGCAGGAGGAGCTGGAGCGCGGCGGGCCGGGAGGTGGCGGGCCGGGGGCCGGTGAGGCCGAGCGCCCCGGCGGCCCGCCGGAGGTCAGCCCTCCAGGATGAACCGGCTCCGCTCCCGCATCGCCGCCGTGATCCCGGCCGGGGCCTTCTCGGGTGAGCCCGCGTCGTACGGCGGCTCCGGGTCGTATTCGATGCCGAGCTGGACGGTCTGCGCCTGGGTGTCACCGGCGATCCGGCCCACCAGGGCGAGGCCCATGTCGATGCCGGAGGACACGCCCGCGGCGGTCACGTACTTGCCGTCGAAGACGACCCGCTCGCCGGTCGGCTCGGCGCCATGGGCGGGAAGCCGGTCCAGCGCGAGCCAGTGGGAGGTGGCGCGGCGGCCCTTGAGGAGGCCCGCGGCGGCGAGCACCAGGGAGCCGGTGCAGACGGCGGTCGTCCAGGTCGTACGGGTGTCCACGGCGCGCAGCCAGTCGTGCAGCGGCCCGTTGTCCATGAGCGCGGCCTGGCCGGTGCCGCCGGGCACCACGAGCACGTCCGGGGCGGTGACCTCGGACAGCACGGCGTCGGCGGTCAGCGCGAGGTCGCCGCGGCCGGTGCGGTGCCCGCCGGTGCGCTCGGCGACGAAGACGGTCTCGGCGCCCGGGATGCGGCTGAGGGTCTCGTACGGGCCGACGGCGTCCAGGGCGGTGATGCGGTCGTAGAGGAGGATGGCGATCTGCATGGGGTGCCTCTCGGTGGTGGGGCGTGGTGGGGCGGGTGGTCAGGGGAACGGCGGCGGTTCCGCGGGCCGGAAGCGGCGGCGGTATTCGGCCGGTGCGGTGCCCAGCGTGCGCAGGAAGGCGCGGCGCATCGCCTCGGGAGTGCCGTAGCCGCAGCGCCGGGAGATGCCCTCGACGCCGTCGGTGGTGTCCTCCAGGAGGCGCCGGGCGGCCTCCAGCCGCACCCGGTCGACGTACCGGCCGGGCGTCATGCCGACCTCGGCGCGGAAGGCGCGGGCGAAGTGCCGGGGGGACAGGCCCGCGCGGGCGGCGAGGGTCTCCACGGACAGGTCGGCCGCCGGGTGCTCGGTGATCCACTGCTGTACGTCGCGCAGCGGGCGCCGGTCCGCGGTCTGGGCGGCGAGCTGGGCGCTGAACTGGGTCTGGTTGCCGGGCCGGCGCAGGAAGACGACCAGGTGGCGGGCGATGGCCAGGGCGAGGTCGCGGCCGTGGTCCTCCTCCACCAGCGCCAGCGCGAGGTCGATGCCCGCCGTCACCCCGGCGGAGGTGGCCACGTCGCCGTCCCGTACGTAGATCGGCTCCGGATCGACCCGTACGGCCGGGAACGCCGCGGCGAGCGCGTCGCACCGGGTCCAGTGGGTGGTCGCCCGGCGCCCGTCGAGCAGTCCGGCGGCGGCGAGCAGGAACGCTCCGGTGCACACCGCCACCTTGCGCCGGGCCCGCGGCGCGTGCAGGCGCAGCCAGTCGACCAGCCGTTCGTCGGGGGCGCGGGTCCCCCGCCCGCCGGGCACGAGCAGGGTGTGCGGCGGGGCGGCGTCGGGCAGCGCGAGGTCGGGGGTCACGGTCAGCCCGCTGCCCGTACGGACCGGGGCGCCGTCGAGCGAGGCGGTACGGACCGGGTACGCGCCGGGCACTCGCAGGGTCGCCTGCGTGAAGACCTCCAGCGGGCCGGTGACGTCGAGGCTCTGCACGCCGTCGAAGAGGACGACCAGCACGTCGCGCTGTTCCATGGCGCCCATCCTGGGCGGGCGCCGGCGATGGCGGCAATGACGAATTTCCCACCTTTCCGGCCATGGCCCGCCGGGTCGACGGCCGCCGGCCACCTGGGCCGGAGGCCGCGTTGCGCCGGGTCCGGGGGCCGAGGGCCGGCAGACCGGCGGGCACGCTCCGCCAGGTCCGGAGGCCGTGTTGCGCCGCGCCCGGGGGCCGAGGACGCCACCGTGTCCGGGGCCGAGGGCCGCAGATCCGCGGACCGCGCACCGCCGCGGCCGGGGCGGCGTCGCCGGGTGTGCCGCGGGTCCTGCCCTCCCGTCCATACCAACGGGTCGGTAACCTGCGGGCATGACCACCACGACCTCGCTCCCCGAGCGCGCCGGCCGGCGTTGTCACAACGTCGTCAACCCGCTGCACTCGACCGTCTACTTCTCCCCGGACCTGCCGGCCGAACTCGCCGCCCTCGGCGTCGAGGACCGCAGCGCCGCCTACTTCGCCGCCCGGGCCGCGGCCCTGGGCGCGGTGGGCGCCGGCACCGTCACCGCGACCTTCTACAACTTCAAGCACGAGCTGGTCGCCCGTCACATACCGCAGGTGTGGACGGTGGCCGCGCCCGAGGAGGTGCTGGCCGCGCGGCTGCGGGCCGCCGACCGCACCCTGCGGCGGCTGCTCGGCGACGCGACGGTGGAGTCGCCGGAGATGGCCGAGGCGGCCCGGCTGGCGCTGCGCGCCGCCGAGGCCGGCACCCGGCACGCCCGTCCGCTGTTCGCCGCGCACGCCGACCTGCCGGTCCCGGACGCCCCGCACCTCGCCTACTGGCACGCGGCGACGCTGCTGCGCGAGCACCGCGGCGACGGCCACCTCGCGGCGCTGCTGGACGCCGGGCTGGACGGCCTGGAGGCCCTGGTCACCCACACCGCCACCGACCGCGGCGCGGAGCGCTCCTGGGTGCTGGCGACCCGCGGCTGGACGCTGGAGGAGTGGCAGGCCGCCGAGGAGCGGCTGCGCGGGCGCGGCCTCCTCGACGAGGCGGGCGCCCTGACCGAGGCGGGCACCGCGCTGCGCGCGGACCTGGAGGACACCACCGACCGGCTGGACCGCGCGCCGTACGAGCACCTGGGCGCGGCGGACGTGGCCCGGCTCACCGAACTGGCCACCGGGTTCACGCAGACCGCGGTGGCGGCGGGCGCGTTCCCGAAGGAGCTGTTCAACAAGAGCTGAGCCGTCGGCACGGGCCGGACTCACGGGCGTCCTGCGGAGGTTGCCAGCGCCGCGGGACGCCGTGTGGCGCCCTTCCGCGTACGGGAAATCAGGTGCGCGGGACGGGCCGCCGCTGCCACGCTGCACCGGTGAACCGCCAACGGATCTCCCGGATCGCCCACACCGGCCACCCGATCGCGGCGCCCCTCGACGACGACTCGGTGCGGCAACTGCTGGAACACGGTCTGCCGCGCGGCGACGAGCGCGTACTCGATCTCGGCTGCGGCGGCGGGGAGTGGCTGCTGCGCGCGCTGGCCGCATACCCGCGGCTGCGCGCCGAGGGCGTGGACATCAGCGCGGAATCCCTGGCGCACGCCCGTACGGCCGCCGTCGAGCGGGGCGTCGCGGACCGGCTCGTCCTGCACCGGGCGGACGCCGCGGACTTCCGCTCCCCGCACCGGTTCGGCCTGGTGCTCAGCGTCGGGGCCGCGCACGCCTTCGGGGGCCTGCTGCCCACCCTGGCGGCGGCGCGCGGCCACCTGGCCCCGGCGGGCGGGTCCTGATCGGTGACGGCTTCTGGGAACGTACGCCGTCCCGCGAGGCCGTCGAGATGCTGGGCGACTTCGCCGGTCTGCCGGCCACGGTGGAACGCATCGCCGCCGACGGGTGGACCCCCGTCCACGGGCACCTCAGCACCCGCCGCGAACTGGACGACTACGAGTGGTCCTGGACCGGGTCGCTGGCGTCGTGGGCCCTGGACCGCCCCGCCGGTGCCGGCCGTACCGAAGCGCTCGCGGCGGCCGAGGCGCACCGTACGGAATGGCTGCGCGACTACCGGGACAGCTGGGGGTTCGTCAGCCTGGTGCTGCGCCGTACCGACGGCTGAGCGGCGGGCGCGCGATCCCCGGACACGCCCGGCCGCCGGGCCCCTTCACGGCCGCCCGCGGCCCCGGCGCGAGGCATGCCCCGCCCCGCCCGCCCCACGTGTGTCCCCGTGCCGCGCGCGCCCCGCGCCCGGTGCGTGCGGCTTCTCACACCTGGCGGCAGTGGGCCGGGTGGCGCGACAGTGCTGCCCGGCAACCTGCACAATGCAGGCTCAAGCAAGCGCTGGAAGGCGGGGCAGGAATCAACGTGACGGCATCCACCGAGGCCAACGGGGCGTCCGGGACCATCGGATCCATCGAAGCGAGGATCGCCGACGAGCTCGGCGTCAAGGAGCGGCAGGTGCGGGCCGCGGTCGAACTGCTCGACGGCGGCTCGACCGTGCCCTTCATCGCCCGGTACCGCAAGGAAGCGACCGAGATGCTCGACGACGCGCAGCTGCGCGCGTTGGAGGAGCGGCTGCGCTACCTGCGGGAGCTGGAGGACCGGCGCACCGCGATCCTGGAGTCCGTACGGTCCCAGGGCAAGCTGGACGCCGCGCTGGAGGCGCGGATCCGCGGCGCGGAGTCCAAGGCCCGGCTGGAGGACATCTACCTGCCCTTCAAGCCCAAGCGGCGCACCAAGGCGCAGATCGCGCGCGAGGCGGGCCTCGAACCGCTGGCGGACGGCCTGCTGAGCGACCCCTCGGTGGAGCCGGTGGCCGCGGCGGCGGCGTTCGTGGACGCGGACAAGGGCGTCGCCGACCCGGCCGCCGCTCTGGAGGGCGCGCGGGCGATCCTGACCGAGCGGTTCAGCGAGGACGCCGACCTGATCGGCGAGCTGCGCGAGCGCATGTGGTCGCGGGGCCAGGTGGCGGCGAAGGTGCGCGCGGGCAAGGAGGAGGCGGGCGCGAAGTTCGCCGACTACTTCGACTTCGCGGAGCCGTTCACCGCGCTGCCGTCGCACCGCATCCTGGCGATGCTGCGCGGCGAGAAGGAGGAGATCCTCGACCTCGCGCTGGAGCCGGAGACCGAGCCGGTCGAGGGCGTCTCCTCGTACGAGCAGTCCATCGCCCGGAAGTTCGGCATCGCCGACCGCGGCCGGCCGGCCGACAAGTGGCTCCAGGACACCGTCCGCTGGGCCTGGCGCACCCGCGTCCTGGTCCACCTCGGCATCGACCTGCGGCTGCGGCTGCGGCAGGCCGCCGAGGACGAGGCGGTACGGGTGTTCGCGGCCAACCTGCGCGACCTGCTGCTGGCGGCGCCGGCCGGCACCCGCGCCACGATGGGCCTGGACCCGGGTTTCCGTACGGGCGTGAAGGTCGCCGTCGTGGACGCGACCGGCAAGGTGGCAGCGACGGAGACCATCTACCCGCACGTCCCGCAGCAGAAGTGGGACCAGTCGCTGGCCACGCTGGCGCGGCTGGCCCGGGAGCACGACGTCGAGCTGATCGCGATCGGCAACGGCACCGCGTCCCGCGAGACGGACAAGCTGGCCGCCGACCTGATCGCGGCGCAGCCGGAGCTGAAGCTGACCAAGGTGATGGTCTCCGAGGCGGGCGCCTCGGTGTACTCCGCCTCCGCGTTCGCCTCGCAGGAACTGCCGGATCTGGACGTGTCGCTGCGCGGCGCGGTCTCGATCGCGCGCCGCCTCCAGGACCCGCTGGCCGAACTGGTCAAGATCGATCCGAAGTCGATCGGGGTCGGCCAGTACCAGCACGACCTGTCCGAGGTGAAGCTGTCGCGCTCGCTGGACGCGGTGGTCGAGGACTGCGTCAACGGCGTCGGCGTGGACGTCAACACCGCGTCCGCGCCGCTGCTGTCGCGGGTGTCCGGCATCAGTTCCGGGCTGGCCGAGAACATCGTCGCGCACCGCGACGCCAACGGCCCCTTCCGCGCCCGCAAGGCCCTCAAGGACGTGGCGCGGCTCGGCCCGAAGGCGTACGAGCAGTGCGCGGGCTTCCTGCGGATCCGGGACGGCGAGGACCCGCTGGACGCCTCCAGCGTGCACCCGGAGGCGTACCCGGTGGTGCGCCGGATGGTGCGGGCGGCGGGCGGCGAGGTGTCCTCGCTGATCGGCAACACGGCGGTGCTGCGCTCGCTGAAGCCCGCCGACTTCGTGGACGACTCGTTCGGTCTGCCGACCGTCACCGACATCCTCCAGGAGCTGGAGAAGCCGGGCCGGGACCCGCGCCCGGTGTTCAAGACGGCCACCTTCAAGGAGGGCGTGGAGAAGATCGGCGACCTGGCGGCCGGGATGCTCCTGGAGGGCGTGGTGACCAACGTCGCCGCCTTCGGGGCGTTCGTCGACGTCGGCGTCCACCAGGACGGCCTGGTGCACGTCTCGGCGATGTCCAGGACGTTCGTCAAGGACCCGCGGGACGTGGTCAAGCCGGGCGATATCGTGCGCGTCAAGGTGCTGGACGTGGACATCCCGCGCAAGCGGATCTCCCTGACGCTGCGGCTCGACGACGAACCGGCCAAGGGCGGCGGCGCGGCCGACGGCGGCCGGCGCGCGGGCGGCCCGCGCGAGGGGCGGCGCGGCGACCGGCCGGACCGCGGCGACCAGCGGCGCGGCGGCACGCCCCGGCAGCGTCAGAGCGGCGACCGCCGTGGCGGCTCCCGCGACGCGGCCCCGGCGAACGGCGCCATGGCCGACGCGCTGCGCCGGGCCGGGCTGCTCGGCAAGGAGCGCGGCGGACGCTGAGCCGAAGACGGCCGGGACCGGCGGGCGCCGGTTCCGGCCGTACGGGTCCGGGCTCCGGGCGGGCTCAGCCCGGCCGGATCACTCCGGCGCGTCCTCGCGCGGTACCGGGCCGGGGCCCCGCCGGGGCCTGCCGGTGCCCGGCTTCGCCACGTGGCTGACCCAGCGGCCGTTCTCCTCGGAGACGTAGCTTTCTCCCACGGGGGCTTCCTTCGCGCTGCGCTCCCGTGCCGCAGGGGCGCTCTCCTGCGCCGCGCGCTGTGCCCTGCGCTCCCGTTCGGGGCGATTCTCCGACATGTCACCCGTGCTCATGTCATCCATGCTGGCTCCCGGCTCACGCGGAATCGGTGGTTCGGTGGCGCCCGGCGGTGCCGCCCGGCCCCTCCAGTACCGCACCGGCCCGGCACCGTCGGCATGCCCGGCGAGCCAAGCGGGTGGCGGCCGGCGGCAGCCGCACCGGCGCCCGTCCGCGGCTCGCCTACCCGCTGCCGGCGGGATCAGACCGGGCCGGCCGGCCCGTCGCGGACCACGCCGGCCGGTGGCCCGTACCGGGCCGCGGACCGCTCAGGCCGCCCCCGCGAAGCCGCGCATGCGTTCCAGTTCGGCGGCGACGTCCGTGAGCGTCGCGCAGCCCGGTACGGGCGGGATCTCCGCGGCCAGCGCGGGCGGGCCCGGCCGGTCCGGGTCCTCCAGGGCGTCGGCCATCGCGGTCAGCGCCTCGCACAGGCGGCCCGCCTCCTGCGGGGTGGGGCGGCGGGCGCCGTGGTCGAGCCGCACCGCGCAGGCCGTCGCCGCGTCGACGATGCGCTCGGCGGCGGTGACGACGGTCAGCCAGTCGGGATTGCGGCCGCGTGCCGCGAGGAGTTCGGCGGCGGCGGTCTCGGCCGCAGCGCGCGCCTCCCCCAGCGCCCGGTAGGCCGCCCGGCGCCGCACCAGCCGCTCGCCCCGGTCGTGCCCCGGCTCGGTGCGCAGCACCTCGCCCAGGTACGTCCCGGTGGCGCGCAGCGCGGCCGTCACCCGGTGGCCGACGCGGCGGCGCGGGTCGGCGAGCCGCGGCAGATGGCCGACGACCAGCACGATGGCGCAGGCGGCCGAGGTGTCCACGATCCGCTCCAGCGCGGCCTGCGGATCACCGCTGACGTGCACGAACGACAGCACCATCAGCGTGATGGCGACGGTCTGCAACGCGAAGTGCCGGGTGGCGAACGGCAGCAGCGCGCCGCCCGCGCCGGCCACCAGCGCCGGCCACCACCAGCCGTCCAGCAGTGTCCCCGCCGCCGCGAAGACCAGCACGCCGGCGACGGTCCCGGCGAAGCGGTTGACCGTACGGGAGAAGAGCGGGCCCAGGTCGGGCTTGACAAGGAAGGTGACGGTGGCGGGCAGCCAGTACCAGTGCTCGGCGCGCAGCGCGAGGGCCACCGCCGCGCTCACCGCGATGCACAGGCCGACCCGCAGCCCGTAGTCGCGGCCGGCCGGTCCGAGCACGCTCCGGCCGGGCCGGGTCCGCGCGCCGGCCGACGCGATCAGCCGGGCCAGTGGGGAGGAGCGGCGCTGTCGGGAGGTGGGGCGGGGCCGGGTGGGGGCGGTGGGATGGGTGGGGCCGGTGGACCCGCTCGGCCCGGCGGACGGTCCCGAGCCGTCCGTCCCCGGTTCCGCGCCGTCCGTCCCCGGTTCCGCGCCGTCCGTCCCCGGTTCCGCGCCGTCCGTCCCCGGTTCCGTTTCCGTTCCCGTATCGACGGGTACCGCCCCGGAGATCGCCGCGGGCCCGCCGTCGGCCCCGGCGGCGTCCACCGGTTCCGTACGGTCGAAGACCACCGCGGCGTCCAGGAGCGCGCGGTCGAAGGCGCCGCGCGCCGGTGAGCTGGTCTCCGGGGCGGGCAGCCGGCCCGGCGGACGGCCGGTGCGCAGCGCTTCGGCGAAGCGGCGCGGCCCCTCGGTGACCCGGTCCGGCAGCGGCCGGGCCTCCCACAGCAGCGCGACGCTGGCCTCGCACAGCGCGGTGCCGGCGGCCAGCCGCTCGGCGAGCAGCCGCTCGTCCGGACGCGGCCGGCGGCGCAGCAGCCGGCGCAGCCGCAGCGCCTCGTCGGCGCGGTCGAGGGCGGCGGTCAGGCGGCGCCGGGCCGCCTCGGCGCCCGGCCCGCCGACGGCGGCCAGCGCGTCCGCGAGCGCGTCGAAGACGGTCGCGACGGCGGCCCGCTCGCCGCTGAGCGGTCCGCCGGCCGGGCGCGGCGGGTGGAAGACCAGGCGCAGCAGGAGCAGCCACAGGCAGCCGGCCAGGAGGTAGAGGGCCTTGAGCCACGGCGCGCCGGACAGCGGCATGCCCGCGCCGAGGATGGTGCTGGCCAGCATCTGCATGCCCGCGTTGGAGCGGACCGGCCCGGCGACGCTGCCCGCGCCCGAGACGAAGCCCACGGCGAACAGCGCGGGCACCACCCACCAGCCCGCGCCGACCGTCTGGAGCGTGGCGCCCAGCAGCATGCCGAACGCCGACGCGAGGGCGGGCAGGCCGATGTGCACGACGCCGCGGCGGCGGGTGCCGGGGCGGTCGTTGACACCCGCGAGCATGGAGCCGAGCCCGGCCAGCACGCCGGCCGCCGGATGGCCGGTGGCCACACCGGCGGCGAGCAGCGGGCCCGCGCACAGCGCGCCGCGGACCACGGCCGCCCAGGGGACGGGCAGCCGCTGCCAGCGCAGGGGGTGGGCGAGCCAGGTGGGCACGGCGCGCGGAGCGCGGGGCATGGGCCTCCTCGGTACGGCGGATGACGGAGGGCGGGAAACGTATGGGTACGTACCCGGTGGGAACGGGACGTACTGCCTGGCAATGGGATGGGCGTGCCCCGGCGCGCGGGGCGGGGGCGGGTGTCCGAGGGGCGTCATCGGCCGACGGTGCTGACACCCAGCTTAAGGTCCTGTTTGTACGCGTCGGGACGTGCGGGTTACCGGGATGTCAAGATCACATTCAGCCGCACCGAACGAGCGAGCCCCACCCTGCGCCCGGGCCCGGTCCGGCTCCGTCTACGTCCCCGGGCCCGCCCCCACCGTCTGCCCGTCCCGCCCCGCCCGCGCCTACTCCCCCGCCACCGCCGCGACCAGCACGCTTCCGCTCGTCCGGGCGACGACGTACGCCGTGCCCTTCGTCGCCCGCGCGTCCACCGCCAGCCGGTGCGTACCCGCTCCCACTCGTCCCCCGAACAGCTCGGCCGTCCGGGCACGCGCGAGGCGGTCCACCCGGTACGCGGTGAGCGTGAGCCGGCACGGCACGGCGGTCTCGACCGTGACCTCGCCCCGGGCGGCGGCCAGCCGCAGCAGGCGCCGCTGGTCCTGCGGACAGCGGTCCAGGGCCTGCTCGATCCGCGCGACGAGCAGCGGGACGACCGGCACCGGCAGGTCCACGAAGACCGCCGAGGACCCCGCCGCCGCGAACGCGGCGCGCACCGCCTCCCGCTCCGCCTCCCCCACCGCACCGCCGAAGGCCACCGCCCCGTAGGACCGCAGTTCGTCCGGCGAGGCGCCCGCCGCGTCCCGGGTGATCTCCGCGCCGATCCCGATGCCGCGCAGCGCGGCGGCCAGCCGGGCGGGCAGCGCGACCCGCTGTGCGACCAGCAGGACCCGCCGGGCGGTCGCCGCGCCATGCGCCGGGCCGCCGTCGGACAGCAGGCGCTCCAGCGCGGCCCGGTACTGCGCGCCGTCGAAGCGGAACGGGCCGATGCCGGGATAGCCGTCGCGCCGCAGATCCGCGGTCTGCCCGGTCTGCCAGGCGAAGTCCCGCCACACCACGTCCGCGCCGTCGCGCTCGATGACGGCGGTGACCGCGCCGCACTCCAGCCCTTCGCACTCCGGGCAGCCGTACAGGACGTAGCGCCCGCCGGCGAGCGGGGCGGCCTCCTCCAGGAGCAGCCGCCGGACGTGCGCGGTGAACAGGGACGGCCCGAGGTCGGCGGCGAGCGGGGAGACCGCGTCGAGGTCCGCCAGGCGCAGCAGGAGCGGTCTGCCGTCCACGATGAAGTCCCAGAAGTCGCGGTGGACTTCGTACGCGCCGTCGGACAGCACGGCTCCGGCGCGTGTCGCGGGGGCCAGTGCGAAAGTCGCGTGGTGCGCAGACATGTCCTGAGTATCCCCATGCGACCGGCGATATGAGCCCGGCTCCGGCAATCTGCCGGGAGGGGCACATTCCGTATCGCTCCGGCATCCGCACCCCGGCGGCATGCCCCGGCCGTGTCCCCTCCGGCCCCGCCACCCGCCGCCCCGTCGCCCCCGGCGGACGCAGCGGATAGCGTCCTGGCATGACGACGAGCGATGTGATCGTGATCGGCGGCGGGGTGCTCGGCCTGACGGCCGCCGTGGCACTGGCGGAGAGCGGGCGCGAGGTACGGGTCGTCAGCCGCGACCCGGCCCGGGACACCACCTCCGCGGTCGCGGGCGGCCTGTGCTGGCCCTACCGGGTGCGGCCGGAGGAGCGGGCGGTGGCCTGGTCCGTACGCTCCTTCCACGTGCTCGCGGAGCTGGCGGAGCGCCCGGCGGAGACCGGCGTCCGGATGGTCACCGGCACCATGGCCGACGCCCCGGGCACGGTGCCGGACGCCGGGCCGGACGCGGGACCCGACGGCTGGCACGCGGCGGTCCCGGGGCTGCGGCGGGCCGCGCCGGACGAGCTGCCGCCGGGCTACGGCTCGGGGTGGCGCGCGTGCATGCCGCTGGTGGACATGCCGTCCCACCTGCACTACCTGGAGCGGCGGTTGGCGGCGGCGGGCGGCACGGTGCAGCGGCGGCCGGTCACCTCGCTCGCGGAGGCCGGGCGGGAGGCCGGCACGGTCGTCAACTGCTCCGGGCTGGGCGCCCGTGAGCTGGTCCCGGACGTGGCGGTCCAGCCGGTGCAGGGGCAGCTGGTGATCGCGGAGAACCCGGGCATCGAGGAGTGGTTCGGGTCGGCCGACGGGCACGCCGAGACCACCACGTACATCCTGCCGCAGCCGTACGGCGTGGTGCTCGGCGGTACCGCGCGCGAGGGCGCCTGGTCGCGGGAGCCGGACCCGGCGACCGCCCGCGCGATCGTGGAGCGCTGCGCGCGCGTCCACCCGAAGCTGGCGCACGCCCGCGTCCTGGCCCACCGGGTGGGCCTGCGCCCGGGGCGCACCGCCGTACGGCTCGAAGCCGAACGGCTGCCCGGCGGCGCGCTGTGCGTGCACAACTACGGGCACGGCGGGGCGGGGGTCACGGTGGCGTGGGGCTGCGCGGACGAGGTGGTGCGGCTGGCCGGGGACAGCGCGGCATGAGAAGAGGGCCGGTCGCGCGCCGGCCCTCCCCCATGGTTCCCCGCCGTGCGGCCGGTGTTACGCCTTGCCCTCCTCGGCAGCCGGCGTCCCGGCGGCCGGCGCCGGGCCGGCGGCTCCCGCCCCGGCGCCGTTGCCCGGCCCGATGCGGATCTCGAAGTCGCCGTCGTAGCGCTCGTGGCCCGCGATCACGGCCAGTTCGACGACCTCCTCGCCCTTCTGCCCGCGGACGATCAGCGGGTCCTTGCGCAGGTCCTTCATCAGCGCCCAGCACATCGCGATCATCACCAGGGTGAAGGGCGCCGCGACGAGGATCGTCAGGTCCCGCAGTCCGGTGAGCGCGTCGTCCGACCCGCCGCCGATCAGCAGCATGATCGCGGCGACCGCGCCGGTGACCACGCCCCAGAAGACCACCACGAGCCGGGTCGGTTCGAAGGAGCCCTTCTGCGACAGCGTGCCCATGACGATGGACGCGGCGTCCGCCCCGGAGACGAAGAAGATGCCGACCAGGACCATGACCAGGACACTGGTGACGGTGGCCACCGGGTACTGGTGGAGCACGTCGAAGAGCTGGCCCTCGGGCGTGGTCTCGCCGGAGAGCTTCTTCCCGTCCTGCAGGTGCATCGCGGAGCTGCCGAACACCGCGAACCACAGCAGGCTCACCAGGCTCGGCACCAGGATCACCCCGCCGATGAACTGCCGGATCGTGCGCCCACGGCTGATCCGGGCGATGAACATGCCCACGAAGGGCGTCCAGGAGATCCACCACGCCCAGTAGAAGACCGTCCAGCCGCGCAGCCACTCACCGACCTTGTCCCCGCTGCCGGCCTCGGTGCGGCCGGCCAGCTGCGGCAGTTCACCGATGAAGGTGCCGATGGAGGTCGGCAGCATGTTCAGGATAAGGATGGTCGGCCCGACGACGAAGACGAAGACGGCCAGGATCAGCGCCAGCACCATGTTGATGTTGGACAGCATCTGGACGCCACGGGCGATGCCGGAGACCGCCGACAGGACGAAGGCGACGGTCAGCACGGCGATGACGACGACGAGCAGGGTGGTGCTGACCTTGTCCAGCCAGCCGAGCACCTTGATCCCGCTGCCGATCTGGAGCGCGCCGAGTCCCAGCGACGCGGCGGAGCCGAAGAGCGTGGCGAAGATGGCGAGGATGTCGATGACCTGTCCGCCCCAGCCGTTGGCCCGCCGCTCGCCGATCAACGGGATGAACACCGCGCTGATGGTCTGCCTTCTCCCCCGCCGGAAGCAGCTGTACGCGATGGCCAGGCCCACGACCGCGTAGATCGCCCACGGGTGCAGGGTCCAGTGGAACAGCGTGGTGGCCATGGCCGTGTCCATGGCCTGCGCGGCGTCCTTGGGGTCGGTGCCCGGGGGCGGGCTGCCGAAGTGCCCCAGCGGCTCGCTGACGCCGTAGAACATCAGACCGATGCCCATGCCCGCGCTGAACATCATCGCGACCCAGGACACCGTGCGGAACTCCGGCTCCTCGCCCTCCTTCCCCAGCGTGATGCGGCCGTACTTGCTCAGGGCCAGCCAGATCGCGAAGACCACGAAACCGGAGGCGGAGAGCACGAAGGCCCAGCCGCCGTTCTTGATGATCCAGTCCAGCATCGTCGACGAGGCGCTCTTGAGCGACTCGGTGGAGGTGGCCCCCCAGACGATGAAGGCGAGGGTGAGCAGCGCGGTGACGCCGAAGACCACGCGGTCGGTCTGCGGAGGGCCGGTACGGTGCGGCGCGCCGGGGAGGTCGGCCTGCACCGTCGCACCTCCCCCGCCGCCCGTGTCCTTGTCTGTTTCCGACACGTGTCGCCCTTTCAATTGGCAAGAATTTCCCTACCCGTTACCCCCTACCACACGGTGGGACGCGTTCAGCAGCCCTTGAGCGGAGTCGCGGCCGTAAGGTGATATTCGGCCCGGCCGTCCAGCAGCAGCGGGACGAGGGCGCGCAGCGGCTGGCGCAGCGGCACCACGGCCCCGCCCTCGCCCGTCCGGCGCAACGACACGCCGTGCAGCGCCAGTTCGTCCCCGACCTCGGCGTACTGCCGGGCGTCCAGGCGGTACGCGCACGGTGGGTCGCGCAGTATCTCACCGGCCGCGGGCGGTTCGTTGTCCGCGCCGCCGAGGTAGACCGGCCCCCGGTCGGCGTAACCGGCCAGCCGGGCACGGGCCGTGGCGGGCTCGATCCGGGCCCGGCGCTCCCCGGCGAAATCGAACAGGCCCTTCAGTCCGGCCCGTTGCGAGGTGACGCGGCGGCGGTTGTTGAGCGCCGGATCGGCCTTCTCGGCGTCGGTCAGCGCGTCGACCCGGGTCTCCACGAGCAGCCCGACGGAGTTCTTCACCCCGGCGGTGTTGCGCAGGATGCGTTCCTGGCCGTCACCGGCCACCTGCTTGACCGGCTCACCGGTCTCCGGGTCGGTCCAGATGCCGTAGATCCCGGTGCTGAAGCCCGCCCGGGCGGCGGCCGGGCGGACGTACTCCTCGGAGAGGGTGGTGGCCTCCCGGTGCACCGCGCGGGCGGTGTTCAGGTTGCGCGGCCACAGGGACAGCACGTCTTTCAGGTAATACGGCACGGTGGGCCCGTATTCGTGCAGGTCGTAGACGATGTCCGGGCGGTAGTCGCGCTGTACGGCGGAGAGCGCGCGGGCCTCGGCGGTCTTCAGGGCGAGGTGGTCGCGGTTGATGTCCACCCCGGCGGCGTTGCCGCGGGTGTCCGCGGCCCGGCCGTCCGGGTTGGCGGTCGGTACGACCAGCACGCTGGTGCGCTCCAGGAAGCGGCGGGTGGCCCGGTCGCCGGCGAAGGCCAGGTCGCGGACGGCGGACAGGCACGCCTCGCGCCCGGACGGCTCGTCGCCGTGCTGCGAGCAGATGAGCAGCACCGCGTTGCCGTGCCGTACGGCGTCGGGGCGCGCGGGGGCCGGTGCGCCGATCCGTACCAGCTGGAGCGGGCGGCCCTGCGCGGTCGTGCCGATCCGGTCGGTACGGACCCGGTCGCTCGCCCGGTCCACGGCGGCGAGGAAGTCCTGCTCCTCCGGCTGGGTGGTCCAGCGGGCGCCCTTGCTGGTCTCGAAGCCGGTGCGGGGGAGGTCCGGGCCGGCCGCCCCGGCGGGCGGGGCGAGCGGTGCGGCCAGCAGGGCCGTGGTGAGCGCGGCGGTCAGGGCGAGGCCGCGGGAGAGGGATGTCACGAGGGGGTGCCTCCGGTGTCGGTCGGTGGGGCGAACGGTGGAGGAGGGGCGGGCGTACGGCGGGGACCGGGCGCGGTGTCCCGGTCCCCGCCGTGCCGTCAGCGCGCGCCGGGGATGCCGCTCGGCACGCGCGGCTCGACGCCGGTCGCGGGCGCGGGCGCGACACCGGCCGGTCCGCCGGTGCCGGCCGTGGCGGCGGCCAGCGCCTTGCTCCCGCCGACGACGGGCAGACGGGCGGCGGTGCGGTCCAGGTCGAGGGTGAGCCGCGGGGTGGTGGACGGCGGGTCGATCAGGCCGGCGTCCGTACCGGCGATGATGAGCGCGAGCCGGTGCCCGGCGGGCACGACGTGGTCGCTCGCGGCCAGGTCGAGGGTGATCGTGTAGCGCTTGCCGGGGGTCAGCGGACGGCCCTTGCCCGGGTCCGCCCAGTTGCCCAGGTCGGCCCAGCCGCGGCTGAAGACGGTGTGACCGACGCGCAGGGTGTCGGCCTCCGTCTCCTTGTAGCAGGCGCTGTCACCGGCGGTGCTCGCGCCCCAGCAGGTGCGGTCGGCGAGGGTGGTGATGCCCTCGCCGGCGGCGCCGTAGTTGCGGATGGTGTCGGGGCCGAGGTCCACCAGGACGGCGGAGAGGTGGGCGGTGGTGGTGCTGGGTGTGGCGGTGACGGTGACCTTGCCCGAGCCGGACAGGCGGAGGGGCTTGGCGAGCGGCTTGGTGGTGAACCCGGCCTTCGCGGGCGTCGATGTGTCGATCTGTGCCGCCCAGTCGGCCTCGTCCAGCCGCGCGTCGTCGGTGAAGGTTTCGGTGGCGCCGTGCGGCGCGCGCCGGGTGCCGAGTTCGCCGACGCCGGGCAGTGCCCCGTTGCGCGGCCGTACGGTGGTGGCCGACGTGCCGGCGGCGGGCCAGACGCGGTCGGTGGTCCACCGGTCGGGGGCGCGCTCGATGTCGGCCATCGGCTCCTCGTCGATGCCGTTCTCGTAGCCCATCAGGTAGTGGTCGAACCAGCGGTGCAGGGTCTTCACCCAGTCGGCCCGGCGGAAGTCGAACGGGTCGACGTGGCCGGTCTGGGAGAGCCAGACCTTGCGCTCGACGCCGTTGTCGGCGAGCGCGTCCCACCACTGGCCGAAGTGCTTGGTGCGGACGTTGAGGTCCTGCATGCCGTGGACGGCGAAGACGCTGGCGGTGACGTTCTCCGCGTTCTTGACGTAGTCGCGCTCGGTCCACAGCCGGGTCCAGTCGCCGGTGCGCGGGGCGCCCTCGACGAGCTTCTTCTGCATCGCCGCGCAGCGCAGGCGCGCCTCGGGGCTTTCGACGCGGTCGGCCAGCCGGTCGGGGCCGGAGTTGTACAGCGGGGCGCCCTTGGCGAAGTAGTAGTCGTACCAGGAGGAGATGGCGGCGATCGGCACGATGGTCTTCAGGCCCTCGACGCCGGTGGCGGCGACGCCGTTGGCGATGGTGCCGTCCCAGCTCTTGCCGATCATGCCGGTGTTGCCGTCGGACCAGGCGGCGGTGACACGTTTGCCGCCGGTACGGGAGTCGTAGGCGCGCGCCCGGCCGTTGAGCCAGTCGACCACGGCGCGCGCGGACTGGATGTCGGAGCGCCCGCCGACGTCCACGCAGCCGTCCGAACGGTTGGTGCCCGCCAGGTCGACCAGCACCGTCGCATAGCCGCGCGGCACGAAGTAGTTGTCGTAGAAGAGCGGGAACCGCACCGGCCGTCCGGCACTGTCGTAGGTCTTCTTCTGACTCTCGTTGCCGCGCCCGCAGCAGGAGTAGTACGGGCTGGCATCCATGATCACAGGGACCCGGCGGCCCTGCTGCGCGGGCTCGCGCGGCCGCACGATGTCGACGGCGACCCGGTCGGTCCGCCCGTCCGAGTCGCCGTCGGTCTCCGTGTCCACCCAGACCGATTCGCGTATCGCACGGTCGTAGGAGTACACGGGTCTGGATCCACCGGGCGCGGCCTGGGCGGCGGAGACCGGGCCGATGAGCGTGGACAGCAGGGCGGCCGTGAGCGCCGTCACGAGCGCTTTCCAGGGGATGCGGGTGATCCGCGCGCTATTGGTCACGGGCGGACGGTAGCGCGGGGGAACTCCTGTGCGTAAGAGTGCGCGGGCGGCGGGAGTGTCCGCGGGGACTGCCGTGCCGGGTGGGCACCGGTACGTCCTGTGTCGTGCTGATGTCGGTCATGTGTCAGATGGGGCCATGGACATGACGGGTGGCTTCCGAGTACATAAGGTCTGAACACCTGAAGAGCTGACGAGCCGAACGGGCTCACCTCCCCTACCAGCTGGAGGATTTCGTGCGTCACAGACTCATCGTTCCGGGTGCGGCCGCCCTCAGCATGCTGCTGGCGATCCCGGCTTCCGCGGCCGGTTACACACCCGGCGCTCCGGGCGCGGGCGACTCCTACTACCCCGAGAGCGGTAACGGCGGGTACGACGTCTCCCACTACGACCTGCGGCTGAAATACCAGCCGAAGACGGACCTGCTGGAGGGCACGGCGACGCTGCTCGCCAAGACCACGCAGGACCTCAGCCGCTTCAACCTGGACTTCGGCCTGAAGGTCAGCGAGATACGCGTCAACGGCAAGAAGGCGTCCTTCGCCACCTCCGGCAAGCACGAGTTGGAGGTCACCCCGGCCGCGCCGCTGCCCAAGGGCAAGCAGATCAGCGTCGTGGTGCGCTACGCGGGCAAGCCGTCCGAGCTGAAGATCGACGGCTTCTCCGCCTGGCACCGTACGCCCGACGGCGGGGTGATCGCCCAGGAGCCGGACGCCGCCGTGTGGTGGTTCCCGAGCAACGACCACCCGACCGACAAGGCGACGTACGACATATCCGTCTCGGTGCCGGACGGCAACCAGGCGCTCAGCAACGGCGTCCTGCTGTCCCAGTCCTCCAAGCTCGGCTGGACGCGCTTCAACTGGCGCTCGGACAAGCCGCAGGCGACGTACCTGACCACGCTCGCGGTCGGCAAGTTCGACGTCACCAAGGACACCACGGCCAGCGGCCTGCCGGTGATCAACGCCGTCAGCACCGACCTCGGCCCCTACGAGGGTTCGGCGCGCGCGAGCATCGAGCGCACCACCGAGGTCACGGAGTGGCTGGAGTCGGTCTTCGGCCCCTACCCGTTCAACTCCGTCGGCGGGTACGTGCCGAACGTGAAGGCCGGGTACGCGCTGGAGACGCAGACCCGCCCGTTCTACGGCAAGGAGGCGTTCGCCAACGGCACCAACGTCTCCGTCGTGGTGCACGAGATCGCCCACCAGTGGTACGGCGACAGCGTCTCCGTCAAGGACTGGAAGGACATCTGGGTCAACGAGGGCTTCGCCCGCTACAGCCAGTGGCTGTGGTCGGAGAAGGAGGGCGAGGGCACCGGCCAGGAACTGGCCGACTACGTGTACGCCCAGCACCCGGCCGACGACCCGTTCTGGAAGGTCAAGCCGGGCGACCCGGGCCCGGACAACCAGTTCCACGGCGCGGTCTACGACCGGGGCGCGCTCGCCCTCCAGGCGCTCCGCAACACCGTCGGCGACCAGGCGTTCTTCGGGCTCCTGAAGTCCTGGCCCACCGACCGGAAGTACGGCAACGCCTCGGTGCACGACTTCGTGGCGTACGCCGAGCGCAAGACCGGCAAGCCGCTCGCCGGGCTCTTCGACACCTGGCTGTTCCAGCCGGTCAAGCCCTCGGCCCCGGCGGCGAAGAAGGCGCTCGGCGCCCGGGCCGCGGCCCCGGCCAAGGCTCCGGCCCAGCCGAAGTCCTGGAAGTCGATCCAGGCGACGAACCACATCCACGACCACGGTCACGGTCACTGAACCGTGCGGGGATGACGTACGGAAGGGGCCCGGCGCGATGCGCCGGGCCTTTTCGCGCCCAAGTCCCGCGAGATGCCACTCGGACGTGTGGTTTGCGTCCACGTCATCTGCGACGACAGCAACAACCCATCTGCCACAGCGCGTACATCTCGGCATCACACGGAGGCTACTCAGAAGTAAGTGAGCCTGGTTCACTGTGCGGCGGTTCATGCCCCCCACCACGATCGGGAGTTCCCATGCCGCACCGCACCCCACGCCGCTCCCCCCGGGCCGCGGCCGGCGCGACGCTGGCCGCCGTACTGGCCGCGTCGACGCTCCTCGCCACGGCCCCCGCGGCGTCGGCCGCTCCGGCCCCGGCCGCGGCCCCCGCGGTGAAGGTGCTCTCGTACAACGTCTTCCTCATGAGCAAGAACCTCTACCCCAACTGGGGGCAGGACCACCGGGCCGGGGCGATACCCGCCGCGGACTTCTTCCGCGGTCAGGACGTCGTGGTGCTCCAGGAAGCCTTCGACAACGCGTCGTCCGACGCGCTGAAGTCGGCCGCGGCGGCGCGGTATCCGTACCAGACCCCGGTCGTCGGGCGCGGGAAGAGCGGCTGGGACGCCACGGGCGGGGCGTACTCCGCCACCACGCCCGAGGACGGCGGTGTCACCGTGCTCAGCGCCTGGCCGGTGATCCGGAAGGAACAGTACGTCTTCAAGGACGCGTGCGGCTCCGACTACTGGTCCAACAAGGGCTTCGCCTACGCGGTGCTGAACGTACGCGGCGCCAAGGTGCACGTGGTCGGTACGCACACCCAGTCCACCGACCCGGGCTGCAAGGCGGGAGAAGCGGCGGCGGTACGGTCCAGGCAGTTCAAGGAGATCGACGCCTTCCTGGACGCCAAGCACATTCCGGCGGACGAACAGGTCATGGTCGCCGGTGACCTGAACGTGGACGGCCGCAGCCCCGAGTTCTCCTCGATGCTCGCCGACGCCGGCCTGGTGGCGGCCGACACGCGCACCGGGCACCCGTACTCCTTCGACACCCGGGAGAACTCCGTCGCGAAGTACCGCTACCCGGACGATCCCCGCGAGGACCTGGACCACGTCCTGCACCGCGGCGGCCACGCCCGGCCCGCCGCCTGGCACAACCAGGTCGTCAAGGAGCAGTCCGCGCCCTGGACGGTGTCGAGCTGGGGCAGGGACTACACGTACACCAATCTCTCCGACCACTACCCCTTGGTGGCGGGCTGAGATCCGGACCGGCGCGGGGGCGGCGCACGGACGGCGGCCGGGGGCACCGGACCGGGGCGCGGCTTGTCTTCCTGGACACTTAGGGTCCAGGATGCTGCCGTGACCGAGTTATCCGCTGATCCACGGGCCGGCGTACGGCCCTCTCCCCCCGCCGTGCCGCGCCCGGGCCCGCTGCTGGCCGTCCTGCTGTCCGCGTGGTTCATGGCGCAGTTCGACTTCTTCGTGGTCAACGTCGCCGCACCCTCACTCGAACAGGACCTGCACACCGGGCCCGCCGCGCTGGAGCTGATCGTCGGCGGCTACGCCTTCGCGTACGCCAGCGGCATGATCACCGGTGGCCGGCTGGGCGATCTGTTCGGGTACCGGCGCACGTTCGTCGCGGGCCTGGCCGCCTTCGCCGTCACCTCGCTGCTGTGCGGCATCGCGGTCAGCCCGGCCCAGCTGGTCGGCGCCCGGCTGCTCCAGGGGTTCGCCGGGGCGGTGATGGTGCCGCAGGTGCTCGCCACGATCACCGCCTCGTTCCCGGCGCACGCCCGGGGCCGGGCGATGGCCTGGTACGGCGTCGCCGGCGGGTCGGCCTCGGTCGCCGGCCAGGTGCTGGGCGGACTGCTGCTGGACGCCGACGTCCTGGGGCTGGGCTGGCGGATCCTGTTCCTGGTCAACGTGCCGATCGGCGTGGTCGCGGCGGTGCTGTCACTGCGGTACCTGCCCGCGGTACGCCCCGCCCGCCGGGCCCGGCTGGACCTGCTGGGCGCGAGCGGCGTCGCAGTGGCGCTCGGCCTGGTGCTGGTGCCGCTCGCGATGGGCCGGACCGCCGGCTGGCCGGTCTGGACGTGGCTGTGTCTGGCGGCCGCCGTGCCGGTGGGCGCGGCCACCGTGTACTGGCAACGGAGGCTGACCGCCCGCGGCGGCGACCCGGTCCTGGACCTCGCGCTGTTCCGCGAGGGGTCCTACCTGGCCGGTGTGGTGGCCCAGGCCGCCTTCATGGCGTACTGGGCGAGTCTGATGTTCACCCTGACGCTGCTGCTCCAGGGCGGATTCGGGCTGGGGCCCTTCGCGGCGGGGCTGGCCTTCGCGCCGACCGGCATCTGCTTCGCGGGCAGCTCGCTGCTCAGCCGCCCGCTGGTGCAGCGCTACGGCCTGCGCGTCCTGCAACTGGGCAGTGTCGTCACGGTGACCGGTCTGGCGGCGCTCACCCTCGTGCTCGCCCTCCGGCCGGACGGCGGGGCGCTGCCCTGGGTGATGCTCACCATGGCGGTGGCCGGGGTGGGCAACGGGCTCACGTTCCCCCAGCTGATCGGCGCCTCCCTGGTACGGGTGCCGGCGCGGCGGGCCGGTACCGGGGCCGGGGTGCTCACCACCGCCCAGCAGTTCGGCGGCGCCGCCGGTGTCGCGATCATCGGGGCGGCCTTCTTCGCCCTGGCCGGCACCGCGCCGGACACCGCGGCGCACGCCCGTGCCGCCATGTGGACCACCTTGGTCTCGGTCGTCCTGACCTGTGCGGTCACGGTGCTGACCACGGTCATCCGGCGCGCGGCCGACCGCACCGCGCAGGCGGAGAAGGCGGCGGGCGCCTGAGGCACGCGGCGGTATGGCGAAGGGCGGTCGTGTGCGAGCCACACGACCGCCCTTCGCCGTACGTCACGGCCCCGCGGTCACTCCTTGCCCAGCGCGCCGCCGGCCGCCGCCGCGGCCCGCTCGCGCTCGGCCGCGATCCGGGCGACCCGGCCGCGGACCGCGTACCAGCCCGCCCACAGCGCCGCGCCGATGACCGGCACCAGCATCACGGTCTGCTGCCCCACGCCCTCGCTGTCGAAGGCCATCAGGATGACCACGCCGACCAGGAAGACGATGGTCACGATGTCGGTGACGGGCGTGCCCGGCAGCTGGAAGCGGGGCCGCTCCACCAGGCCCGCACGGGAGCGGCGGACGAAGACCAGGTGACAGATCATGATCGTGCACCAGGTGCTGATGATGCCGAGCGCCGCGATGTTCAGCACGATCTCGAACGCCTTGCCGGGCACCAGGTAGTTGAGCCCGACACCCAGCACGCACACCGCGGAGGTGAGCATGATGCCGCCGTACGGCACCTGGTTGCGGTTCATCAGGGCGGCGAACTTCGGCGCCGAGCCGGCCATCGACATCGAGCGCAGGATGCGGCCGGTCGAGTACAGGCCGGAGTTGAGGCTGGACATGGCGGCGGTGAGCACCACGAGGTTCATCACGTCGCCCGCGGCCGGTACGCCGACGTTGGACAGCACGGTCACGAAGGGGCTCTCGGAGCCGGTGTACTTGTTCCACGGCAGCAGCAGCGCGAGCAGGATGACCGAGCCGACGTAGAAGACGCCCACCCGCCACATGATCGAGTTAACGGCCTTGGGCACGACCTTCTCCGGCTCGCTGGTCTCACCCGCGGTCACGCCGACCAGTTCGACGGCGGAGTAGGCGAAGACCACGCCCTGGAGCACGATCACCACGGGCAGCAGGCCGGTCGGGAAGAAGCCGCCGTGGTCGGTGATCAGGCTGAGGCCGGGGGTGGCGCCGCCCACCGGGTGCTGGGTGGCCAGCAGGAAGATCCCGATGAACATGAAGACGACCAGCGCCGCGACCTTGATGATCGCGAACCAGAACTCCATCTCACCGAAGATCTTCACCGAGATGAGGTTGATGGCCAGCACCACCGCGAGCGCGATCAGCGCCATCACCCACTGCGGGACGGCGGTGAACAGGCTCCAGTAGTGGGTGTAGAGCGCGATGGCGGTGATGTCGGCGATCCCGGTCGTGGACCAGTTGACGACGTACATCCAGCCCGCGACGTAGGCGCCCTTCTCCCCCAGGAACTCGCGGGCGTACGAGACGAAGGAGCCCGACGACGGTCGGTGCAGCACCAGTTCGCCCAGGGCCCGGACGACGAAGAACGCGAACAGGCCGCAGACCGCGTACGCGACGGCGAGGGCGGGGCCGGCGGAGGCGAGCCGGCCGCCCGCCCCCAGGAACAGGCCGGTGCCGATCGCCCCACCGATCGCGATCATGTTGATGTGCCGGCCCTTGAGGCCCTTGCTGTATCCGGCGTCGCCCGCGTCCTGCGCGGTTCCGGCCGTCCCCCCGTCCGGTGGCCTGTGGGCGTGTTCCTGGACGGTTTCCGTGCTCACAGCTGGTTCATCTCGCTTTCGGGCAGGCGATGGAGCCGACGGCGCGGCCCCACGGGTCACGCGAAGTCCGGCCGACGGCACACCTTCCCCCAGAGCCGCCCCCTCGTCTGTGTGCTGGATCACAGCGTGTATAAGACATCAATAATCCGTCCGGGAATGCCCGGAATGCCGCGCCGACGCCCCTCGTTCAGACCCAGCAATTCGCCACGCTCCGGTCATCGACCCTCACCCAGAAGAGCGAAACGGGGAACGCATTCCGGTCGGCGGTGGCCGGAAATCGCCACTCGCCTGCGGAGGGCGTCCGTCCGCCGGCCGGTGGCCGGTGTGGCGCCGAGGTGCCGCTGAAGGGGGCTCCCCAGGCTCCGTACGCCCCGGAAGGTTTCACAGGGCTGGTGAGACAGCAATACTGTTGAACACGGACCACGCCGCGGAACGCGGCGGCCGAGGGGGCGCGGGCACCCGCGCGGACGCAGCGAGGGAAGTGAGGCGCGGCATGGCCACCGGGACCGGGGAAGAACCGACGCTCACCGTCGACGAGTTGGCCGCCCGCGCCGGCGTGACCGTACGGACCGTCCGCTTCTACAGCACCCGCGGACTGCTCCCGCCGCCCGCGATCGGCCCGCGCCGGGTCGGCCGGTACGGCGCCGCCCACCTGTCCCGGCTCGCACTGATCGAAGAACTCCAGCACCACGGCATGACGCTGGCCGCCATCGAGCGCTACCTCGCCCGGCTGCCCGACGATCTCAGCGCGCACGACCTCGCCATCCACCGCGCGCTGGTCGCCTCCTGGTCGCCGGACTCCGCCGAGGAGGCCACCCGCGCCCAGCTGGAGCGCCGCGCGGGCCGGGCGCTGAGCGAGGACGACATCGACCGGCTGGCGGCGATGGACGTCCTGGAACGCACCGCGGAACCCGACGCGTTCCGGGTCGACCCGGCCGTCCTCCACCTGGGCATCCGGCTGCTGGACGTGCCCATCTCGCTGGAAACGCTGCTCGCCGCCCGCGCCGTCGTCCAGGACCACACGCGCGCGGCGGCGCGCGAGCTGACCCGGCTCTTCCACGACCAGGTGTGGGGCCCGTACCGGGCACGCGAGTCGGACCCGGAGCAGGTGGAATCGATGAAGTCGCTCTCCGCGCATATGCAGCCGATGGTGGTGCAGGCGCTGGTGACGGCCTTCCAGCGGTCGATGCGCGAGGAGTTGCGGGCGACCTACGCCGAGGAGTGAGGCGAGCCGGCGCCCGGCGGGCAGAGCGTGGAGGCCCGCCGCCGCGGCGGCCTCGGCGGCGGGAAGCACGTTCACCACCGCCGAGGAAGGGGATGCGCCGGGCCGCGCGACCGCGCAGACCGGCTCAGACGACGATGACCCGGCGCCCGCGCGTGTGACCGGCCTGGCTGTCGGCGTGCGCCGCCGCGGCCTCGGCGAGCGGATACGCCTTCTCGACCGGAATGCGGAGCTTCCCCCGCGAGATGAGACCGGCCGCCTCGGCGAGCGCAGCCGCCTTGTCCCCGGACACGCCGGAGTACCGGGCTCCGAACTCCGGCGCGTCGAGATCGGCGATGGAGATGACCTTTTGCGGGTCTCCGGTCAGCTCGACGAGCTCGCGGATCACCCCTGAACCGGCCAGGTCGAGGGCCGCGTCGACGCGGCCGAGCTGCCGGACCCGCTCGACCCAGCCCTCGCCGTACGTCGTGGCGAGGGCACCCAGACCGCGCAGATAGTCCTGGTTCGCGGCCCCGGCCGTGCCGATCACCGTGATGCCGCGGTCCCGGGCGATCTGGAGCACCGCCGATCCGACTCCCCCGGACGCGCCGCTGACCAGCAGCGTCTGCCCGGACCGGACCCCGGCCTCGCGGATGACGCGCAGCGCGGTCTCCACCACGGAGGGGTAGCCGGCCGCCTCTTCGAACGTCAGGCCCTCGGGCATCCGGGCCCAGGCCCCCAGCACGGCGAACTCGGCGTAGGTGTTCGATCCTCTGCCGAACACCCGGTCGCCGGTCTCGACCCCTTCGACGCCCGCGCCGACCTCGTCCACCACCCCGGAGGCGTCCTGCCCGATCCCGGCGGGCAGCTCGATCGGCCGGTGCACCGTACGGCGCTCGTTCTGGAACTGGCCTTCACGGATCCGCCAGTCGACGGGGTTCACGCCCGCCGCCCGCACGGCGACGCGTATCTGGCCGGGGCCCGCGTGGGGCTCCTCGGCGTCTTCAAGTCGCAGCACGTCCGGACCGCCGAACACGGCGAAGCTCACTCTCTTCATGCCGCCGACCGTAACGCTAACGGTTAGCGTTTTGAAACAGGTATGACAATGCACCTGTTAGCATCAAGGAATGACCGAGCCGCCCGGGCGCCGTGAGCGCAAGAAGGCCGCGACCCGTCAGAAGATCGCCGACACCGCCCTGCGGCTCTTCCTGGAACGCGGGTACGACGCGGTGGGTATCCGTGACGTGGCCGCCGAGGCCGACGTGGCCGTCACCACGCTCTTCTCCCACTTCGCCTCGAAAGAGGCCCTGGTGTTCGAGCAGGACGCGGACTTCGAGCAACGCCTCACCCGGGCGGTCGCCGACCGGGCGCCGCACGAGCCGCTCCTGCCCGCGCTGCGCCACGAGATCCTGGCCCTGGTACGGCATTGCACCGGAGACGGCGCCGCCCCGATCTGGCACATGATCGAGGCGTCCCCCGCCCTGCGGGAGTACGAGGAGTCGATGCGGCTGCGCCACGCGGAGGCGCTGGCCACGGCCATCGCTGCCGACCTCGGCCTGCCACCGGCCACCACGGCCTGCCGGACGCTCGCGAGGTTCGTGATCGACGCCTATTCGCTGGCCCGCGAGGCGGCCGATCCGGACGCCGCGGTGGACGAGATCTTCCGGATGATCGAGGCGGCCTGGGAGGCCGGCCGCCCTCCGCGACGCGCGTGAGGGACGGTGGCCGGGCGGGACAGCGGCCGTCCGGCGGCGGGCCGTCGCACTGCACTCGGTGCCGGGACGGGCGGATACGGGTGCCGCGTGCACGGCGGACCGGCCCCGGTGGGCCGGTCCGCGGCGCGCGGCGCACGGTTACGCGTCGCTGAACTTCTCGCCCTTCTCCGCCTTCTCCACCAGCAGCGCGGGCGGCGCGAACCGCTCCCCGTACGCCGCCTGGAGTTCGCGGGCGCGGGCCACGAAGCCGGGCAGCCCGCCCTCGTAGCCGTTGATGTACTGGAGGACGCCGCCGGTCCAGCCGGGGAAGCCGATGCCGAGGAGGGAGCCGATGTTGGCGTCCGCGACGGAGGTCAGCACGCCCTCCTCGAAGCAGCGGACGGTGTCCAGCGCCTCGGCGAACAGCATCCGCTCCTGCATGTCGCGGAACGGGATGGCAGTGCCCTCCCGGGTGAAGTGCTCGCGCAGGCCCGGCCACAGGCCCGTCCGGCCGCCGTCCTCGCCGTACTCGTAGAAGCCCCCGCCGCCGCTGCGGCCCGGCCGCCCGAACTCGTCGACCATGCGGTCGATGACGGTGTCGGCGGGGTGCTCCTGCCAGGTGCCGCCGGCCGCCTCGACCGCCCGCCGGGTCTCGTCGCGGATCTTGCGCGGGAGGGTGAGGGTCAGCTCGTCCATCAGGGAGAGCACCTTGGCCGGGTAGCCGGCCTGGGCCGCGGCCTGTTCCACCGAGGCGGGCTCGATGCCCTCGCCGACCATGGCCACGCCCTCGTTGATGAAGTGGCCGATGACGCGCGAGGTGAAGAAGCCGCGCGAGTCGTTGACCACGATGGGCGTCTTGCGGATCTGCCGCACCAGGTCGAAGGCGCGGGCCAGCGCCTCGTCGCCGGTCCGCCCGCCCTTGATGATCTCGACCAGCGGCATCTTGTCGACGGGCGAGAAGAAGTGCAGCCCGATGAAATCGGCGTCCCGCTCGACGCCCTGGGCGAGGGTGGTGATGGGCAGCGTGGAGGTGTTGGAGCACAGCAGCGCGTCCGGGGCGACGAGGTGCTGGATCTCCTGGAACACCTTGTGCTTGAGGGCGGTGTCCTCGAAGACCGCCTCGATGACGGCGTCGCAGCCGGCCAGGTCCCGCGGGTCGGCGGTGGGCGTGATGCGGGCGAGCAGTTCGTCCCGCTGGGCCTCGGTCGTCCGGCCGCGGCTGAGCGCCTTGGCGAGCAGACCCGCGGAGTACGCCTTGCCCTTCTCGGCCGCCTCCGGGGTGACGTCCTTGAGGACGACCTCGATCCCGGCCTTGGCGCAGGCGTAGGCGATGCCGGCGCCCATCATGCCGGCGCCGAGCACGGCGGCCTTGCGCACCGTGCGCGGCGCGATGTCCTTCGGGCGGCTGGCGCCGGAGTTGACGGCCTGGAGGTCGAAGAAGAACGCCTGGATCATGTTCTTCGAGATCTGGCCGGTGACCAGCTCGGTGAAGTAGCGCGCCTCGATGGTCTGCGCGGTCTCGAAGTCGACCTGGGAGCCCTCGACGGCCGCCGCGAGGATGTTGCGCGGGGCCGGATACGGGGCGCCGTTCAGCTGCTTCTTCAGGTTGGCGGGGAAGGCGGGGAGGTTGGCGGCGAACTTCGGGTGCGCCGGGGTGCCGCCGGGGATCTTGTAGCCCTTGACGTCCCAGGGCTGCTGGGATTCGGGGTGGGCGTCGATGAACGCGCGCGCCTTCTCGAGCAGTTCCTCGTGCGTGGCCGCGACCTCGTGGACCAGGCCGTTGTCCCGGGCGCGTACGGCGTTGTACTGGGTGCCCTGGAGCAGCACCTTCAGCAGCGCGTCGGCGATGCCCAGCAGCCGGACCGTACGGACCACGCCGCCGGCCGCCGGGAGCAGGCCGAGCGTGACCTCGGGCAGGCCGATCTTGGTGACGCGGGTGTCGAGGGCGACGCGGTGGTGGCAGGCGAGCGCGATCTCGTAACCGCCGCCGAGGGCCGCGCCGTTGATGGCGGCGACGACCGGCTTGCCGAGGGTCTCGATGCGGCGCAGATCGCGCTTGATGCCCTGGCCGGTCTCGAAGGCGCGCCGGGCCTGGTCGGGGGTGACGGCGATCAGGTCGCGCAGGTCGCCGCCGGCGAAGAAGGTCTTCTTGGCGGAGGTGACGATGACGCCGCGGACGGACTCCCGCTCGGCCTCCAGACGGTCGGCGACCGCCGTCAGCGAGGACTTGAAGGCGGCGTTCATCGTGTTGGCCGACTGGTCCGGGTCGTCGAGGACGAGGGTGACGACGCCGGTTTCGTCCTGTTCCCAGCGGATGGTGGTGGGTTCGGTCATGATGCGTGCTCCGTGGTGGGTTCGGGACGGGGTCAGACGCGCTCGATGACGGTGGCGATGCCCATGCCGCCGCCGACGCACAGGGTGGCCAGGCCGTAGCGCTTGTCCTGGCGCTCCAGTTCGTCGACGAGGGTGCCCAGGATCATCGCGCCGGTGGCACCGAGGGGGTGGCCCATGGCGATGGCGCCGCCGTTGACGTTGACCTTGTCCAGGCTCAGGCCCAGGTCCTTGACGAAGCGCAGCACGACCGCGGCGAACGCCTCGTTGATCTCGACCAGGTCGATGTCGTCGATGGTCAGCCCGGCCTTGGCCAGTGCCTTGCGGGTGGCGGGGGCCGGTCCGGTCAGCATGATCGTGGGCTCCGAGCCGGAGACCGCGGCGGAGACGATACGGGCGCGCGGGGTGAGGCCGTAGCGCTCGCCGACCTCGCGGGAGCCGATGGCGACCAGCGCCGCGCCGTCCACGATGCCGGAGGCGTTGCCCGCGTGGTGGACGTGGTCGATCTTCTCGATCCAGTGGTACTTCTGCAGGGCCACCGCGTCGAAGCCGCCCGCGTCGCCGATGGCGGCGAAGGACGGCTTGAGGCCGGCCAGCGAGTCGGCGGTGGTGCCGGGCCGCATGTGCTCGTCGTGGTCGAGGACGACCAGGCCGTTGCGGTCGGTGACGGGGACGACGGAGCGGGCGAAGCGGCCGTCCTTCCAGGCCGCGGCGGCGCGCTCCTGGGAGAGCGCGGCGTACTCGTCGACGTCGCGGCGGGAGTAGCCCTCGACGGTGGCGATGAGGTCGGCGCCGATGCCCTGCGGGACGAAGCCGGTGTCGAAGTTGGTCATCGGGTCGGCGAACCAGGCGCCGCCGTCGGAGGCCATCGGGACGCGCGACATCGACTCGACGCCGCCCGCCAGGACCAGGTCCTCCCAGCCGGAGCGGACCTTGGCGGCGGCCATGTTGACCGCTTCGAGGCCGGAGGCACAGAAGCGGTTCTCCTGGACGCCCGCGACGGTGTCCGGCAGCCCGGCGGCGATCGCCGCGATCCGGGCGATGTCCGAGCCCTGGTCGCCGACCGGGCCGACGACGCCGAGCACGATGTCGTCGACGGCGGCCGGGTCGAGGCCGGGGAAGCGCTTGCGCACCTCGTGGATGAGGCCGACGACGAGATCGATCGGTTTGGTGCCGTGCAGCGCGCCGTTGGCCTTGCCGCGTCCGCGCGGGGTGCGGATCGCGTCGTATACGTACGCTTCGGAAGTCACGGTGAGCAGCCTTTCCAGCTCTGGATTCGGGGGCGGCGGGGTGCAGGGGCGGCGAGGCCGGGGCCGGGGCAGCGCCCGGTGCCGCGCCGGGCGGCCGGTCAGCCGAGGAGGGAACGGCCGATGATCTCCTTCATGATTTCGGTGGTGCCTCCGTAGATGGTCTGGATGCGGCCGTCGGTGAAGGCGCGGGCGACCGGGTACTCGCTCATGTAGCCGTAGCCGCCGTGCAGTTGCAGACAGCGGTCGGCGACGCGCTTTTGCAGTTCGGTGGCCCACCACTTGGCCATCGAGGCGTGTACGGCGGCGAGCTTCCCGTCGGAGTGGTCCACGATGCAGCGGTCCAGGAACTCGCGGGTGACGGCGCACTCGGTCGCCATCTCGGCTATCTCGAAGCGGATGTGCTGGAGCTTGGCGAGCGGCCGGCCGAACGCCTCCCGCTCCTTCACATACCGCGTGGTGATCTCCAGCAGGTGCTCGGCGGCGGCGATCCCGGCGACCGCGATGGCCATGCGCTCCTGCGCGAGGTTGGTCATCAGGTGGATGAACGCGCCGTTCGGCTCGCCGAGCAGGTTCTCCTTGGGCACCCGTACGTCGGTGAAGAACAGCTCGGCGGTGTCCTGCGCCTTCTGGCCGATCTTGTCCAGGTTCCGGCCGCGCTCGAAGCCCGGGGCGCCCCGCTCGACGACCAGCAGGCTCAGGCCGTGCGCGCCGCCCTCGGGTGTGGTCTTGGCGGCGACGATGACCAGGTCGGCGAGGATGCCGTTGGAGATGAACGTCTTGGCGCCGTTGAGCAGCCAGTGGTCGCCGCGGTCCTCGGCGGTGGTGCGGATGCCCTGGAGGTCGGAGCCGGCGCCCGGTTCGGTCATGGCGATGGCGGTGATGGTCTCGCCGCTGCAGAAACCGGGCAGCCAGCGGCGCTTCTGCTCCTCGGTGGCGAGCTGGGTCAGGTACGGGCCGACGATGTCGTTGTGCAGGCCGACGGCGAGTCCGGCCGCGCCGGCCCGGGTGAACTCCTCGGCCAGCACGGCGGCGTACCGGAAGTCGGCGTTGCCCCCGCCTCCGTACTCCTCGGGCACGGCCAGACCCAGCAGGCCCTGCTTGCCCGCGGCGCGCCAGGCGTCGCGGCTGACGATGCCGTCCTTCTCCCACTGGGCGTAGTGCGGCGTCACCTCCCGGTCGAGGAAGGTCCGTACGGTGCGGCGGAAAGCGTCGTGGTCCTCGGTGAAGATCTGCCGCTTGAGCTGCGCGGTCATCGCTTGGGGCCTCCTCGGGGCCGGCGGTGGGCCGGCGGGGTGGTGGGCATCAGCCGGCCCCGCCCCCGGACCGGGCGCGGCCGTCCGCGGCCCGGGTGCCGTCGGGCCAGGCCGTGCGGTGGCCGGTGCCGGGGTCCGGCTCCCGGCGGTCGGTGAGGGCCGGAACGCCCCAGTCGCGGGCCACCTCGACGGTGTCCGCGCCGGGCTGGGCCGGGGGCCGGCGGACGGCGCCGGGGGTGGCGGAGAAGCGCGGGGCCGGCGCGGGCTGGGTGATGCCGCCGTGGTCGGTGAAGGTGCCGCGGGCGGCGAGGTGCGGGTGGCCGGGGGCCTCACGCAGCGACAGGACGGGCGCCACGCAGGCGTCGGCCGCCTCGAAGACGGCGGTCCATTCCCGGCGCGTACGGGTCCTGAAGCGGGCGGCGATGGCGGAGCGCAGCTCCTCCCAGGCGGCGAGGTCGTCCCGGGCCGGCACCTCGTCCTCGATGCCGAGCAGCCGGATGAACTCGCCGTAGAAGCGCCGCTCCAATGCGCCGACCGCCATGTGGCCGCCGTCGGCGGTTTCGTACGTGCCGTAGAACGGGGCGGCGCCGTCCAGGAGGTTGGCGCCGCGCCGGTCCTGCCAGCCGCCGGCGGCCAGCATGCCGTGGATCATCGCGGTGAGGTGGGCGGTGCCGTCGACGATGGCCGCGTCCACGACCTGGCCGCGGCCGCCTTCGCTCTGGGCGTGCCGGAGCGCGGCCAGGACGCCGACGACCAGGTAGAGGGAGCCGCCCGCGTAGTCGCCGAGCAGGTTGGCGGGGACGGCGGGCGGGCCGTCGGGCGGGCCGATCATGCCCAGCGCGCCGGTGACGGCGATGTAGCCGATGTCGTGTCCGGCGGTTCCGGCGAGCGGGCCCTGCTGGCCCCAGCCGGTCATCCGGCCGTACACGAGCCGCGGGTTGCGCGCCAGGCAGGCGTCCGGGCCGATGCCGAGCCGCTCGGCCACGCCGGGGCGGTATCCCTCGATCAGGACGTCGGCGCGCTCGGCGAGGTCGAGCACCTGGTCTGGCCCCTCGGCGGACTTCAGGTCCACGAGCACGGAGCGCTTGTTGCGGTTGGTGACGTCGTACGCCGGGTCGATGCCGAGCCCGGACCCGCCGGGGCGGTCGACGCGCACCACGTCGGCGCCGAGGTCGGCCAGCAGCATCGCGGCGAACGGGCCGGGCCCGATGCCGGCCAGCTCCACCACGCGCACCCCGCTCAGCGGGCCGTTCCCTGTCCCTGCCATCGGGCCCCCTGAGCTCCGCAGCACTGTGACACTACTGATGTAACACTCGCGATGTTAAGAACGTGTTCCACTTTCCACAAGACCCCGGCGGCAACGGACGGACAACGGAAAAGCCCGTGGCGGCGGTGGTCAACTCCCACCGCCGCCACGGGCCTTCACGCGTCACTTCACCAGCGGCGCGCGCCCCCGTCGGAACCGGCGATGGGGTCGCACCCGGATATGCGGCGCCACGCCACCGCGCCGCCCGGCGCCGGCGCACCCACGCCGCCACCCGGCACCACGGCAGCCCTGTCCCGCACCACCGCAGCACTCCCCCGCACCGCTGCCGTACGCACCACGGCCGCACTCGCCATCCGCACCACCGGACCCGCCCCCTTCCACTCCGCACCGGACCGGCCCGCTGCCGGTCACCGTGAACACCACGCTAGCGGCGACCACTGACAACGGCCCGCGCGCCGGGCACGGAGGGACAATGGCCGAATGCCTCATACGCACCTCGCATCACCGTTGTTCGACGTCAGCCACGGTCAGGGCCTCCGCCAGTTCACCGAACTGGCCCTGGCGCTGCTCCTGTCCTCCCTCATCGGGCTGGAGCGGCAGGTGCAGCAGAAGAGCGCGGGGCTGCGCACCCACACCCTCGTCGGTGTGGGCAGCGCGCTGTTCATGGAAGTCTCGATCCACGGCTTCTACGCACTGCTCGGCACGGACGGCGTGGCGCTCGACCCGTCCCGGGTGGCCGCGCAGATCGTCTCCGGCATCGGCTTCATCGGCGGTGGCCTGATCTTCGTGAAGAAGGACGCGGTACGGGGGCTGACGACCGCCGCGACGATCTGGCTGACCTGTGCCATCGGCATGGCGTGCGGCGGTGGCCTGCCCCTGCTGGCCGCCGGTGCGACACTGGTCCACTTCCTCGTCGTACGCGGCTTCCCGAAGCTGTTCTCGGGGCGCCGGCGGACGCCGTCCGTCGAGCGCGTCGAACTGCGCCTGAGCTACCGCGCCCAGCACGGCCTGCTGGGCCGGATGCTGGAGATGTGCACCGGCAGCGGCTTCCAGGTGACCGACGTCCAGGTGGAGACCAGCACGGACGACCGGGTGCCGGCCGAGGTGCTGCTGCGCCTGGAGGGCCGCGGCTCGGCACACTCGCTCGTGGAGCAGCTGACGGAGCTGGACGGCGTGCGCGGGGTGTCCATGGGACAGGAATCGGACCGTACGGAGTGATGGGCGGAGGGGAGCCCGGCGGCGGCGCGCACAGTACACGCGGCCTGGCCCTGCCCCGCCGTCCTGGACGGGAGACCGGCCGACCGGCACTGCGTACGCCGCGGCTACGGCCGCCGCCCCACCGCCCCGTCCGCCCCGCCCGGCACCAAGTGGTCCCCCACCACCCCGCGGTCCAGCAGACGGGCGAGCCGTACCGGTACGTCACCGCCCACCAGGACGATGACGACCAGCGTCAGCCCGAAGGTGAGGACGGCCAGCGCCCGGCCCAGGGACATGCCCTCGGCGAGCCGGGCGCCGAGCACCGGGGCGACCGCCCCGCCGAGCGCGCCGACGTTGTAGACGAAGCCGAGCGACGCCGCGCGGACCGCGGTCGGGAAGTGCCCGGCGATGTACTTCGGCAGGATGCCCGAGATGCCCTGGCCCAGGGCGAGCAGCCCGAAGAGCAGGACGCCCAGGGCGACCAGGCTGACCCGGACGGCGAACACCGGGAAGACGAATGCCAGCGAGGCCAGCAGCGTGCCGGCGTACGCGCGGCGGGTGCCGAACCGGTCGCCCGTGAAGCCGGCCAGCCAGCAGCCCGCCATCGTGCCGAACCCGGCATAGAACAGCACGTCGGCGACCTGGGCGGGCGCGTACCCCAGCTCGGTCTTGAGGTAGGTGGGCAGCAGCGCCTGGACGGGCCAGCTGTAGAGGAAGGCGCAGAACACGGTGACCGTCAGGGACACGTACAGCACCCAGCCGCGCCGGCCGCCGAGCTGTACGGCGAACGCGGTCAGGCAGAGCGCGGAGAGCGCCGCCAGCCAGGGCACGTGCCCCGCGCCGACCGGGGTGAAGACGCAGAAGAGGGCGGCCGACGCGACGGCCGCGAGCACCCCGTTGAGCCGGCGCCTGGCGCGCCCGGCGAACAGCGGCCGGAACGGGTCGGGCCGTACCCCGGCGGCCCCCACCTCGGCGCTCCAGTCGCCCGCCTCCGGCAGCGATCTGCGCACCCACAGCGCGACCAGGACCGGCAGCACGCCGATCCAGAACATCCAGCGCCAGCCCCAGTGCGGCACCACCCACTGGTACAGCTGGGCCGCGAGGACCGTGCCGCCCGCGTAACCGGATATCAGGAAGCCGGAGGCGCGGTTGCGCAAGGGGGCGGGCCAGCTCTCCAGGACGTACGTCGCACTGGCGCTGTACTCCCCGGCCATGCCCATGCCGACGACCAGCCGGGCGGTGAACAGGCTGGTGTAGTCCCAGGCGAAGCCGCAGGCGAAGGTGCCCAGCGAGTACAGGAGGATGCTGGTGATCATCGCGGCCCTGCGCCCGTGCCGGTCGCCGAGCGCGCCGAGGAGCGCCCCGCCGAGCCAGCGGGTGATGAACGCGCCGGAGACGAGGGAGGCCGCGCCGGCCGTACTCAGGCCGAACGTGTCGGCGATCTCGGTCAGGACGAGGGTGATGAGGACGAAGTCGAAGCCGTCCAGGAGGTAGCCCACCCAGGCGGCGAACAGGGACTTCCACTGGCGGGGTGTCACCTGCCGGTACCAGGGCGTCCGCCGGCCGTGTCCGCTGCCTCCGGTGCGGCGCCGGCCGTGACCGGCGCCCCCGGTACGGCGCCGTCCGGGGCCGCCGCCCTCGGAGGGGCGCTTCCTCATGACAGACCGGCTTCCCTCACAGCAGCCCGGCTTCCTCCAGACACCGCCGGACCCGGCCGACGGCGGCCCCGTCCAGCGGCACCTGCGGCGGCGCGGTGGCCGGGCAGGCGATGACGCCCTGGAGATGCAGGGCCGTCTTGAAGGCGCCCAGCGCGGAGGAGTTGCGGCCCATCACCGCCGGGTCGCCCGCTTCGGTGAGCGCGAAGAGCGCGGCGAGCCGGTCCTGTTCGGCGGCGGCCTCGCGCCAGCGGCCCGCCGCGGCGTGCTCGTAGAGGCGTACGTAGCCGTGCGGGTCGACGTTGCCGAGGCCGGGTACGACGCCGTGGGCGCCCGCCAGCAGGGCGCCGTCGACGGTCAGCTCCGACCCCGTGAGCACGGTGAAGTCCGGTGCCAGGCCGCGCACCCGCACCAGGAGGCGCCGCAGCGCGCCGTCCTCGCCGCTGCTGTCCTTCAGGCCGGCCAGTACGCCGTCCCGCGCGAGCGTGAGCACCGTGTCGAGCGGCAGTTTGGTGTGCACGGCCATCGGGATGTCGTACGCGAACAGCGGCAGGTGCGCGCCGTCGCGCACGCGCCGGAAGTGGTCGGCGACCTCCGCGGGGTGGGTGCGCGCGTAGAACGGGGCGGTGGCCACGATCGCGTCGGCGCCCAGGTCCCGGGCCTGCCGGGCGTGTTCGAGCACCCGCGCGGTGGTCATGTCGATGACTCCGGCCAGCACGGGCAGCCGTCCCGCGACCGCCCCGACCACCGTCTCCACGACGGTGCGGCGCTGCGCGTCGGTGAGGTGAGCGGCCTCCCCGGTGGAGCCGAGGACGAACAGCCCGCTCACCCCGGCCCCGGTGAGCCGGGCGGCGAGCGCGGCCAGCGAGCGGGTGTCGACCCGGCCGTCGGGGGTCAGCGGGGTGCACAGCGGCGGGACGACTCCGGTGAGGGGGGCGGGGGGCGGGGGAAGCGGCATCGGCGAGGGCCTTCATATTCCGGACATCGGACGTCCCATGTTCGCGGACGTGCGGGTGAATGTGGACCAGCCGCCCAGGCGTGTCAATACGGTCCGGCCGAAGACCGTTCGTTGACGGACGGTCAACCCCCTGCCTAGCGTGGCGCCGCACCGGCCGGCGGCACGGCGCGGCCGGGGAACCGAGGCGGAGGCAGGCGTGACAGGACCGCAGGAGACCGCAGCACGGCCGTACGACCTGGTGCTGTTCGGCGCCACCGGATTCGTGGGGCGGCTCACCGCCGCGTACCTGGCCCGGCACGCGCCCGCCGACTGCCGCTGGGCTCTGGCCGGCCGCGACCGCGCCAAGCTGGAGCGGCTGCGCGAGAGCCTGGCCGAGACCGCCCCGGCCTGCGCGGAACTGCCCCTGCTGTGCGCGGACGTCGAGGATCCCGGCTCGCTGCGCGCGCTCGCCGCGAGCACCCGCGTGCTCGCCACGACCGTCGGCCCGTACCTCTTCTACGGGGACGCGCTGGTCGCCGCCTGCGCCGAGGCCGGTACGGACTACGCCGACCTGACCGGCGAGGCCGAGTTCGTCGACCGGGCGTATGTGCGGTACGACGCGGCGGCGCGCGCGTCCGGCGCCCGTCTCGTGCACGCCTGCGCCTTCGACTGCGTACCGGCCGACCTCGGCGTGCGCTTCACCGTCGACCGGCTCCCGGCCGGTGTGCCGCTGCGCGTCGACGGTTTCGTACGCAGCAACGGCAGGATCTCCGGCGGCACGCTGGCCTCCGTGCTGACGGCCGTCTCGCGTCCGCTGGGCATGCTGCGCGCCGCCCGCGACCGGCAGCGGCTGGAGCCGCGGCCCGCGGACCGCACGGTGCGGGCCCCGCTCGGCCGCCCGTACCGCAACGGCGTGGTCCGGGCCTGGGGCCTGCCGCTGCCGACGCTCGACCCCCAGGTGGTGGCGCGCTCGGCGGCCGCGCTGGAGCAGTACGGGCCGGACTTCCGCTACCGCCACTTCGCCGCCGTCTCCTGGCTGCCGGTCGCCGTGGGCGCGGTGGGCGCGGCCTCCGCCGCCTGCGCGGTCGCGCAGGTGCCGCCGGCGCGCCGCTGGCTGGCGGGCCGTCTGGAGCCGGGCACGGGGCCGAGCGAGGAGCGGCGGGCGCGCAGCTCGTTCAGCCTGCGGTTCGTCGGCGAGGGCGGGGGCCGGCGCGTCCTGACGGAGGTCTCGGGCGGCGATCCGGGATACGACGAGACGGCGAAGATCCTCGCGGAGTCGGCGCTGAGCCTGGCCTTCGACGACCTGCCCGCGACGTCCGGCCAGGTGACCCCGGCGGTCGCGATGGGCGACGCGCTCATCGGACGGCTGCGGCGGGCGGGCATCACGTTCCGGGTGGTGGCCGAATCCGCGTCGCGTGCGGGGCGTACGGCTCCGGCGGGCTGACCGGGCGCCGGGCCGTCAGCCGGCGCGCGCCTGCGACAGGGCGCGCCGGCACAGCGCGTCGGCGGCCCGGGTCGTCTCCGGGACGCGGTACCGGGGCGTCAGGTGGAGGGTGTGCGCGCAGGCCCGGTCGAGGTCGACGCGGTGCCCCACCGACACGAAGACCGGCTTGACGCCCTGTTGGGTACGCAGCGCCCGCCCGACCACTTCGTCACGCCCGTCGGCGGTGCCGTCCAGCAGCGGTGAGGACGCGCCGCGCTCGGTGCCCGGCAGGTCGTAGCGTGAGGTGAACGGGTTCTTGGCGACGCCGATGGTGGGCAGGCCGGTGAGCACGCCGAGGTGGCTGGCGAGGCCGAAGCGGCGCGGGTGCGCGAGCCCGTAGCCGTCGCAGACCACGAGGTCCGGCGTGCGGCCGAGGCGGCCCAGCGCCTCCACCACGGTGGGGATCTCCCGGAAGGCGAGCAGCCCCGGTACGTACGGGAAGGCGACCCGGCCCACGGCGGTGGCCTCCTCGACGACCGCGAGCGTGGCCCCGTCCAGGGCGACGGCCGCCGCGGCCACCAGGTCGCGCTCGTCGTCGTAGGCGACGTCCACGCCGACGACCGTCCCGGCGGCCCCCGGCTCGGGACCGGACTGCTCCCGGCACACGTGGGCGCGCAGCCGGTCCTGGACCGCGAGCGCCGCGGTCTCGTCGGTGGGCCAGTGGGCCAGTTCGTCGTCGAGGGAGATCGTGCCGTCGTTCGTCATGGTGGGGTCACGGTATCGAACGGGCTGGTGGACGGCCCTGGGTGGGATGTGACGGCCGTGTGTGATGATGCGCGCGGTGCGCGTGCGACCGGTGCCGCGTGCCATGGAGCCGCGCCCGCACGGGCGCAGAGAGCAAGGGGGAACGGGGATGTTCGTGATCTCGCTGGGTGACGACGGTGCCGAACTGCGGCCCCTGGAGCCGTACCACGCCGAGGAGTACCTGGCGCACATGGAACGCGGCCGGGAGTACATCGGCCGTTTCATCGGGCTGCCGGACCTCTGCACCGACCTGGCCTCCACCCGGGAGCTACTGCGGTCGTACGCGGAGAAGGCGGCGGCCGACAGCGGGCGGCTGTACGGGATCTGGACGGACGGCACCCTCGTCGGCGGCGTGCTGTTCCGCACGTTCGACGCCGCCGCGGAGACCTGCGAGGTCGGCTGCTGGCTGGAGGAGGCGGCCGTCGGGCGCGGTCTGGTCACGCGGGCGATCCGGGTGATCGTCGACTGGGCGGTCGAGGAACGCGGCATCCACCGCGTGGAGTGGCGGGCCGCGTCCGGCAACACGGCGAGCCTGAAGGTGGCCGAGCGGCTCGGGATGGTGCGGGACGGGGTGCTGCGGCAGAGCTACGCGCGCGGCGGTGTACGCCACGACGTGGAGGTCTGGTCGGTGCTGGCGCCGGAGTGGCGGGAGCGGCAGGCGGCCGGACGCTGACCGGCGCGGCCGGACCGGCTGGGGGCGCCTCCGGGCGTCCCGGCCGGGGCTCGGCCACCGGCGGGTTCAGGCGGTCGGCGACGGCGCCGACCGCGGCAGGTCCTCCAGAAGCGTGCCGAGCGCGCCGGTGACCAGCGCGCACACGGCGTCCGGGTCGGCGTCGGCGAGCGGCTGCTTGCCGACGACCACGCGCATCAGGCCGATGCCGAGCATCCAGGAAAGGGCGAGGTCCGCACGCAGTCCGCGGTCGTCGGCGCTGCTGAGGGTGGCGAGCACCCGCGCGTAGTCGTCGCCCATCTCCCGTACGGCGGTGGTGATCTCATCGCTGTCCCCGATGGAGCGCAGGAACGTCTCCAGGGCGCGGTCCCCCGGCTCCTCGCCCCGGTGGCCGAGCATCCCGCGCAGCGCCACCTCGAACAGTTCGCCGGGCGGGGTGCTGTGCAGCTGCTCCTGGCCGCCGAGCGCCACCACCTCGCCGAACAGCGCCTTCTTGGAGCCGAAGTAGCGGAAGAGGAGAGCCTGGTTGACGCCGGCCCGCTCCGCGATGTCGCGTACGGTGGCCCGCTCGTACCCCCGCTCGGCGAACAGCGCCGCGGCCGCCTCCAGGAGGAGCAGCCGGGTGCCCTGGGCCCCGCGGCGGCGCGCCCCCGCACCGCCGGGCGCGTACCCCGTGGCGGTTCCCGCCCCGTTCCTCGGCTCGTTCCCGGTCATCCGCGTACTCCTCTCTCCGGTGCCGCGCCCGGCGGACCCGACGGGCCGCCGGTACGCGGATCATGCGCGGCCGTTGACCGTACCAAGAACCGCCCTCTACTTTGTAAGCAGCTGCTTACACGAGGGAGGCCCCGGTGACCACAGCCGACACGAAGCCCCTTGCTTATCCCTTCAACGACTCCGACGGACTGTCCCTGTCCGGCATCTACGAACAGGTCCGCGACCAGCCGGGGTTACTGCGGGTACAGATGGCGTACGGCGAACCGGCCTGGCTCGCCACCCGCTACGCCGACGCCCGGCTGGTCCTCGGCGACCGGCGCTTCAGCCGCGCGGAAGGACTCAAGCACGACGAGCCGCGGCAGTCCGAAGGCCAGCGGGACAGCGGGATCCTGAGCATGGACCCGCCCGACCACACCCGGCTGCGCACCCTGGTCGCCAAGGCGTTCACCGTCCACCAGGTGGAGAAACTACGGCCGTGGGTGCGCGAGTTGACGCACGGCCTGATCGACGAGCTGGAGGCCGCGGGCCCGCCCGTGGACCTCGTGGACCGCTACGCCCTGCCCATCCCGGTCGCGGTGATCTGCCGGATGCTGGGCGTGCCCGAGGAGGACCGGCCCAAGTTCCGTACGTGGAGCGACGCCGCGCTGTCCACCAGCTCCCTGACGGCCGAGGAGTTCGAGGCCAACCGCGAGGAACTGCGCGCCTACATGGCGAAGTTGATCGGGGATCACCGCGTGACGCCCCGGGACGACCTCATGACGCGGCTGATCGAGGCCCGGGACGTCGACGACCGGCTGTCCGAGCTGGAGCTGATCGACCTGTGCGTCGGCATCCTCGTCGCCGGACACGAGACGACCGCCACCCAGATCCCCAACTTCGTCCTGTCGCTGCTGGACCACCCCGGCGAGCTGGAGCGGCTGCGCGCCGAGCCCGGGTTGGTCAAGAGCGCCGTCGAGGAGCTGCTGCGCTTCGTCCCGCTGGGCAGCGGCGCGAGCTTCCCCCGCTACGCCACCGAGGACATCGAAGTGGGCGGCACGCTCGTCCGTGCGGGTGAACCGGTGCTGGTCGCGGTCGGCGCGGCCAACCGGGACGCGCTGCGCTTCGACGAACCGGGCACCCTCGACATCGCCCGCGACGGCAACCAGCACCTCGGCTTCGGACACGGCGTGCACCACTGCCTCGGCGCGCCGCTGGCCCGGCTGGAACTCCAGGAGGCGCTGATCGCCCTGATCACCCGCTTCCCGGAGCTGCACGTGGCCGGGGACGTGGTCTGGAAGGACCAGATGCTGGTCCGCGGCCCGCGCGTGCTGCCGGTGGGGTGGTGAGCCGGATGACCTGGAAGGCGGCGATCGACGGACAGCAGTGCATGGCGTCCGGCATGTGCGCCGGCATCGCCCCGGACCTCTTCGTCCTGGACGGGCCGTACGCCCGGCCCCTGCACGAGGAGATCCCCAAGGACGAGAGCGCACTGGACGCGGCGGACTCGTGTCCGGCCATGGCGATCCTGATCCGGGACGGGGAGAGGGTGGTGGGGCCGCGGCCGTGAGGGGGGCGCGGGGACGGCGGGCGAGTCGGGTGGGCTGCACGTCTCCGCCCCGCTCGCCTCCGTCCCGTACGTCTCCATCTCCGTCTTCGTACGTCCGGGGCAGGCGGGGCGCGGGCCGTTCACCGAACGGCCTACACGGGCACGGACGGCCCTCACCCGTCTGTCCCCGCCGGGCAGCGGCAAATCGCCGACCAGCTGTCAGCGCAATGACCTGCCACGACGCTGCCGGGCGGGGGCCGACACGCCGAGGGGCGGCACCCTACCTGACACCTCCTCACCGGGCGGCGACGGCGCGCCGACGCTTGTCTCGAATGCGTCAGCGCGGATCCATCCGATCCTGTCGCGGCGCACCCGCGCCGCCTCCGCGCTGCCGGAGGATCACCATGCGTTCCACTCGCGTCATCGCCGCATCCGGCCTGACCATCGCCGCCCTGGGGCTGTCCACCGGCGCCGCGTTCGCCAAGCCGGTGGCCACCACCTCGCCGAAGCTCGTGGGCCCGGGCGGAGCCGTCACCGTCACCGTCACCTGTGACACGGGCAAGGCCGGCCGTATCGCCGCGTCCTCACAGGGGTTCCGCAGCGGCACCATCTGGCTGTACCGCACCCACAAGCACGGCAAGACCTACCGCGGCACCGCCCGGGTGGCGTCCCAGCTCACCGGCGGCCCCCACCACCTCGGCCGTTACTCCAACTGGGGCGTGAACGGCAACTGCCCCGACGGCAAGCAGTGGATGACCAGCTTCAAGACCGACGCCAAGCTGCCCAAGGGCAAGGTACGCACGGGTGCCGGCGGCACCAGCGAGGACTCCAACACCACGGAGATCGTCGCGGGCGCCGCCGTCCTGGCCACGGCCGCGATCGGTGGCACCTACTTCCTGCGCCGCCGCCAGAACCAGTCCTGACGGCGCCGCGAGCCACCTACAGGCACCACCTCGGGCCGCTGTGTCCCCGCCGGGTCCCACCTCCCGGCCCGGCGGGGACACAGCGGCCGCAGCACGGCACAGCGGGCTCGGCGCGGTCCGCCGCGGCTCCGGCGGCGCTGCGACCGACGCCGCATACGATGGCACGCATGTTCGTACTGGAGCTGACCTACACCGCGCCGCTGGAGCGCGTCGACGCCGCCCTGCCCGACCACGTGGAGTGGCTGAAGAGGCACTACGCGGCCGGGCACTTCCTCGCCGCCGGACGCAAGGTGCCGCGGGACGGCGGCGTCATCCTCGCGTCCGTGGCCGACCGGGCGACGGCGGAGCGGATCGTCGCGGAGGACCCCTTCACGGTCGCGGGCGTCTGCGCCTACCGGATCACCGAGTTCGTGGCGACGACGACCGCGCCGGCGCTGGAACCGTACAAGGAGCAGCTGCCGTCCTGATGCGGCGGGGCAGGGCCCGGCAGGGGGGCGGACACGCCCATGTCCCTCGGCCCGTCCGGTGCCCGGCCGGGCCACCCATCAGCCGCGGTCCAGCAGCGCGCCGATCTCCTCGTGCAGCGCGACCGGCAGCCGGATGTCCCACCGTTCCGCCGCCTGGGTGGCCAGTTCCCGGCTCCAGGCCCAGCTGGCCCGCGCCGCCGTACGTACGGCAGGGAGCACGGCCGGTGCAGTGGTCGCCGTGTAACGGTCTCGGTCGGCGGCCGGCAGGTCCTGTTCCAGAGCGCGGCTGGGGGTCAGCCAGTGTGTGGTGGACCCGCGCAGCAGTCTGCACAGCTGGAGCTGCTGCGGGGCGACGACGGTGTGCAGCAGCGCGTGTGCGCGGGCGGTCTCACCGCGGCCCAGGACGTGGGCGAGCATCAGTGTCCAGTTGGCGAGTTCGTCGGTGATCTGCTGGGCGGTCGGGCCGGGCTCGGGCGGGCACGGATCGGCGAGGCGACGGGCCGCGGCGGTCAGCCGGCCGCTGCGGTCCAGCAGCACGGCGGCGCCGGGATCCGGCAAATGGACCATGCCGCGCCAGGTGGGCACCTCGTCGATGCCCGGCCCGGCGGGCACGAGGTGGAACTCGCCGCGCATCAGGTCGTCGAAGACGACGGCCAGAATGCCGTACATATTGGTGTAGGCCAGCTTCAGCGGGGCCAGACGGCCGACGAACTCCGGACCGTCGAAGGTGTCGGCGTGCGCGTCACGGACGTACAGATACGCCTCGATGTCGGAGTACGCGTCGGCCTCGCCGAGGGCCCACGAGCCATAGAGCAGAACGCCCTCCAGCCGAGGCTCGGCCGCGGCCAGCTCACGCAGCCGCGCAACACGGCGATCGAGGACGGGACAGGCCGAAGCGGAATCGTGGTGCATGGGTGAGTTCTCCTGAGCAGACGGATGAGATACAGACACACGGAACCGGCCCGGCGGCAACGCACCGGGCGATCAGGTCGCGGACCACATCCGCCTGCTCAGATGAAAACGCCCATGCCGGGATCGTATGCGCTGTGATCGGTGACGGTCCAATGATTTCAGGGACGCGTGGGCGGGGCGCCGCTCGACGAGGTGGCGCCCCGCACCCGATGGCCGGTGCCGGTGGCAGCCCGTACAGTGCCGAAAGCATGACCGAACTTACGTCGTTCACCTTCATGCGCCATCTGGACGGGCTCCGCCATCACTTCGAACGCGACGGCGAGCGCAACGGCCGCCCCGCCTACCGCCGAACGGACGGACAGGTGTGGTGCCTGTGGTCACCGGCCGACGGCTGGCACTGCACGACCAGCGACGGCCTCGTCACCGCTCGCCCGCTCGACGGCCGGGCCGACGCCCCCACACCCCCCGCCACCACCTGGCGCAGCTTCAAGAACAACCGCTCGTACCTTTACGACCTTTGCGCCTGCCGACTTGGCGCCGCTGATGACCGCGGCGCCCCCTGCCACCACGGGCCGCTTCGCTAGGCGGCCGGGGTGGGCCAGTGGCCTCCGTTGAGCCAGTAGCCCTGGATTTCTTCCAGTTGGCGGCCCTTCGTTTCCGGGGCGGTGACCGCGGCGAAGGCCAGGGCGCCGAGTGCGAGGAGGCCGAGGCCCGCGAAGGTCGCGGCGGCGCCCGCCCAGGACAGCAGGGAGGGGAAGAACTGGGCGATGAGGAGGTTGGCGACGAGGTCGGCCGTGAGCATCGCCGAGGCGCCGGTGGAGCGGAGCTGGGCGGGGAACGCCTCGCCCGCGTACACCCAGATCAGGGAGCCGAAGCCGAAGTTGAAGGCGGCGGTGAAGAGCAGGATGGCGCCGAAGCCGATCCAGGTGGCCGTGCCTTCCAGATCACCGAAACCGAACACGGCGGTCAGCACGCCGAGCATGGCCGTCATCGTGGCGATGCCGGAGAGCAGGACGACACGCCGCCCGAGCCGGTCGATGATGAGGATGGCCAGCACCGTCGCGGCCAGTGAGGCCAGCTGGACGAAGGCCGGCAGCAGGAAGTTCTGCCCGTCGCCGGTGAAGCCCATCTCCTCGAAGATCTGCGGGCTGTAGTACGTCACGGCGTTGATGCCGGTGATCTGGCAGAAGAAGCCGAGCCCGATGACGAAGAGCGTGGCGCGGGCGTACGGCTTGCGCAGCAGCGAGCGCAGCGAGCCGCCGCTCTCCTCGGCCAGCGCGGCGCGCACCGCCTCGGTCTCCGCCCGCGGGTCCACGTCGGGGTCGGTCATCGCCATGACCTCGACGGCCTTTTCGGTCTGCCCCTTGAGGACGTACCAGCGCGGCGTGTCGGGCAGCCGGAACAGCGGGATCAGCACGAGCGCGGCCGGGATGGCGGACAGGCCGAGCATCAGCCGCCAGTGGCCGCCGTCGGACAGTCCCCAGTTCACGAAGTACGTCAGGGCGATGCCCGCGACCGTGGCGACCTGGTACGCGGCCACGGACGCGCCGCGGGTGCGGGCCGGCGTGGATTCGGCGATGTACAGCGGGGCCGCGACGATCGAGATGCCGATGGCGATGCCGAGCAGGAACCGGACCGCGTCGAGCACCACGACGTTCGGGGCGAGGGCGGACAGCGCCACGAAGACGGTGTAGGACCCGGCGACGATCAGCATGGCCGCCTTGCGGCCGAGGGCGTCCGCCAGCTTTCCGCCGATCAGCGCGCCCACGATCGAACCGAACACCAGGATGCTGTTGACCAGGCCTTTTTCGCTGTCGGTGAGGTGGAAGTCCTTGCTCAGGAACACCAGGGCGCCGGAGATGCTGCCGGTGTCGTAACCGTAGATCACGCCGACGACGGCACCGGTGAGGGCGAAGAGCCGGCCGGTGCGGCGGGGCGGCGGGCCGGGCGGCGGCGATGACGGTGGCTGCGTGGAGCGCGTTGCAACGGACATGGGAAGTCCTTTGTGACGACTGTCGGCGGAACGGCCTTGCTGCGTGGCGATCACTGCGGCAGCTGCGGGTGGGTGGCCGGGGACCGGACGCACCGCCCGGTGCCAGCACTGGCTGCACTGCCTGACGGCCGCCGCCCCACTGCGGCTGCATGAGTGATCCTGCGAGTATTCGGCTCCTTTCATGCAGGTGTCAACAGTCACCTGGGGCGACCAGATGTTCGCCACACCTCCTGGAGAGAGCGCCAGTTCATGGAGCATCCCTTCCCGTCCTACCGGAAGTCCCACCCTTACGAGGGATGGATTACGCCGCAGGGCGTGCGTAGAGTTGTTCGTAAGCGAGCATGATGTTGCAAGTTCACGCAGACAGCTGGAGGGTGTCGTGAGCGGGACCTCGTACATGGAGCAGGAGCTGCGCAGTCAGCCGGAGACGTGGCGGGAGGCCGCGCGGATCGGTGGCGCCGACGGCCCGCTGCCCCGGGCGGGCCGGCGCGTCGCCGTGGTGGGCTGCGGCACCTCGTGGTTCATGGCGCAGGCGTACGCGGCCCTGCGCGAGGGCGCCGGGCTCGGCGTGACGGACGCCTTCGCCGCCTCCGAGGCGTTCCTCGGCGCCGACCGCGGCTACGACACCGTCCTGGCGATCACCCGGTCCGGGACCACGACCGAGGTGCTGCGCGTCCTGGAGGAGGTCAAGGGGCGCATCCCGACCGTGACGGTGCTCGGCGACCCCGGCACCCCCGCCACCGAGCTGTCGGACGCCACCGTCCCGCTGCCCTTCGCCGACGAGAAGTCCGTGGTGCAGACCCGGTTCGCAACGACCGCGCTCGCGTTGCTGCGGGCCCACCTCGGCGCGGACCTGTCCGGCGCGGTGCACGACGCGGAGGAGGCACTGGCCGCGCCCCTGGACCAGGAGTGGGTGGCCGCCGAGCAGTTCTCGTTCCTGGGCACGGGCTGGACGTACGGCCTGGCCAACGAGGCGGCGCTGAAGATGCGCGAGGCGTCGCAGAGCTGGACGGAGTCCTACCCGGCGATGGAGTACCGCCACGGCCCGATCTCCATAGCGGCCCCGGGCCGCGTCACCTGGGTGTTCGGCGAGGTCCCCGAGGGCCTGGAGGCGGACGTCGCCCGCACCGGCGCCCACTTCGTGCACCACGACCGCGACCCGCTGGCCGACCTGGTCCTGGTCCAGCGCATCGCCCTGGAACGAGCCCGCACCCGCGGCCTGGACCCGGACAACCCACGCAGCCTGACCCGCTCGGTCATGCTCACCGAGCCCGGGCCCGAACCCGAGCCCGCGGCTGGTTAGGGGGCCGTTGGTGGCTGGGAAGGTGGTCGGGTGAAGGGCCGGGATGGGGGGCGGCCCGGACGGGGATGGCCGGACGGGTGGCCAGGCGAACTGCTCGGGGGAGCGCGTGTGGCGGTCGGGCGGTGGGGGCGTGGCGGGCGCGGCCTCGGGGCGCGTGGCGTTCGGGCGTACGGGCTCCGGGCGCGCGGCGGATGGGCGCGCGGCCTCCGGAGGCGCAAAGTTCGGGCGCACGGCCTTCGGATGCGGGGGCTCCGCACGCGTGGCGCGCAGACGTGCTGCGGATGGGCCGGCGGCTTCCGGGCGTTCGGCGGATGGGCGCGTGCCTCCGGGGTGTGGTGTTCGGGGCGTCGGTCTCCGCCGGTGTGGCGTCCAGTCCTCTGATCCTTCGATTCACCGACCACCGTTGCTCCGGCCCGCCCCTCCCCCGCCTTCTTCTCCCACCCATCACCCGTCCCGCAAGGGAGTCAGGACCTCATGTCTCTCGTTCCGACCTCGTCGATCGTCGCCGCTGCCCGTGAGGCGCGGGCCGGTGCCGCGGCGTTCAACGTCATTCACCTGGAGACCGCCGAGGCGCTCGTCGCGGCGGCCGAACGTACCGGGATTCCGGTCATCCTGGGCATCAGCGAGAACTGCATCCGGTACCACGGCAGCCTGCTGCCCATCGTCCGCGCCACGCTCGCGCTCGCCGAGGTGTCCACGGCGCGGGTCGCCGTGCACCTGGACCACATCACCGAGGCGGACCTGGTACGCGAGGGCGTCGAGGCCGGGGTGAGGTCGGTGATGGTGGACGCCTCAGCCCTCCCGTACGAGCAGAACGTCGCCGCCACGGCGGAGCTGACCGCCTGGTGCCATGAGCGCGGTGCCTACGTCGAGGCCGAGCTGGGCGAGGTCGGCGGCAAGGACGGCGTGCACGCCCCAGGCGCCCGTACGGACGCCGCCGAGGCGCTGGCGTTCGTCCGGGCGACCGGGGTGGACGCGTTGGCGGTCGCCGTCGGGTCGTCCCACGCGATGCACGAGCGCACCGCCGTCCTGGACAAGGAGCTGATCGCCGCGCTGGCCGGGAAGCTGCCGGTGCCGCTGGTGCTGCACGGCTCCTCGGGGGTGCCGGACGACGAACTGCGCCGGGCCATCGCGGCCGGCATGACGAAGATCAACATCTCCACCCACCTCGTCTCCGTCTTCACCCGAAGCATCCGGGAGACCCTGGACGCGGACCCGGCGCTCGTCGACTCGCGGAAGTACGTGAAACCGGCCCGGGAAGCGGTCACGCGAGAGGCGGCGCGGCTGCTGGGTCTGCTCGGCGCGCCCGCTGCGGTCCCGGGTCAGTCGGCCGCCGCGGAGGCCCCTGTGCAGGGGTGAGGGTCTTGTGCGGAGGCCCCCGCTAAAAGGTCGGGCCCGTGCAGGGGACTGGCTGGGTCTCGTACAGGGCCCGTGCAGGGGTTGGGTCTCGTGCGGAGGCCCCCGCGCAGAGGTCGGGCTCGTGCAGGGGCCCCGTGCACGGGGCAGGGTCCAACGCAGGGGCCCATGCAGAGATGCGGGGCCCGTGCAGAGGCTGGCCTCGTGGCGTACGCCGGTCCTGGAGTCCGCCCACCCCATGGCGTACGCCGGTCCTGGAGTCCGCCCGTCCCATGGCGTCCACCGGTCCCGTGGCGTACACCGGTCCGTGGCGTGTGCCGACCCCATCGCGCACGGCCGAGCCCTCCGCGGTGGGAGCCCCATGGGCAGGAACTCTCAGGCGGCAGGAACTCTCAGGCGGCGGGAGCCCCCATGCGCCATGTGAACAGGTGTGGAGGAGTGCATGGGCGTGCGGAGGCGTGCGGGGGTGGTGTGGGAGGGAGTGGGCGGCGTCGGGCGGAGAGCTACCCGTCGGCATATGACGCGAAAGCGCTTGCGTACGCTCCCACAACGGGTGTGCACGGTGCCTGCCCACCCTCCGCCTCCGGCCGGGCGGCGGGCTCCCCGATATCACGCAGGCCGCCGGAAAGGACTTAGGCTCGCGCCATGAACCGCCATGAACGGATGAACGCCCTCCTTGAGCTGCTCGGCGAACGCGGCCGGGTGGAGGTCGAGGAGGCCGCGGCCCAGCTGGAGGTGTCGGCCGCGACGATGCGGCGCGACATGGACGCCCTGGCCGACCAGCAGCTGCTCACCCGTACCCGGGGCGGCGCGGTGCTCAGCTCGGTGGCGTACGACCTGCCCATCCGTTACAAGCGAGCGCACCGCGCCGACGAGAAGCAGGCGGTGGCGCAGGCCGCGGCGAAGCTGGTCGAGCGCGGCGACGTGGTCGGGCTCAGCGGCGGCACCACGACCACGGAGATCGCCCGGGTACTGGCCACCCGCCCGGACTTCGCCGAGGCGGGACCGCAGCCGCACCTGACCATCGTCACCAACTCGCTGAACATCGCCAACGAACTCGCCGTACGCCCGCAGATCAAGATCGTGCTGACCGGCGGTGTGGCGCACTCCAGGTCGTTCGAGCTGGTCGGCCCGTTCAGCGAGCTGGTCCTCCAGCAGATCTCCGTGGACATCGCCTTCATCGGCGCCAACGGCATAGAACCGGTGATGGGCGCGACCGTGCACGACGAGGCGGAGGCCCGGATCAACCGTCTCATGGCCGAACGGGCACGGCGCGCCGTGGTCGTCGCGGACTCCTCGAAGATCGGCGCCCGCTGCTTCGCCCGGGTGGGCGCCGCGGACGTCTTCGACACCCTCATCACGGACAGTGGTGTGCAGGAGTCCGTCCGGCGGGAGTTCGCCGAACGGGGCCTGCGCGTCGTCGCCGCCCGGACCGGCGCGGAGGACTGAGCCGGGGCCGGGCACGGGCGCGCCGGCGTTCCGGCAAAGTCACGGCTGTCCGGCGCGGCGGCCGGACATGGCGGGCGAGCGCGGTCACGCCCGGCGTTCCGGCACGGTTACGGCTGCCCGGCGCGGCGGCCGGGCGCGGTTCGGCCGGCCCGTGCCCGGCCGTTCCCCGCCGTCGAACCGAACAGCCTCTCTGCCCACCACCGACCTGTGGTCGCTGTCACGATGACCGTATGGACCCCATACATATCAGGGAACCGGCACGGAGGCGGTCAGCGCCCAGCGCCCCGGGGCAGGGGATGCGGGCAGGGCGAGCGGTACAGGCGGTGCATGCCGTGCACAGGCTGGATCTTGGTTACTTCGTCCGGCCTGCGTCGGAGACCGGTGGGCCGGAGCCGCGGGTGGAACCGGTACTCGCGTACTTGGTACGGCATGATGCCGGGCTGCTGCTGTTCGACACGGGTATCGGCGCCGCCGATCCGGAAACCGAGGCCCACTACCGGCCGCGGCGCAGGCCCCTGGAAGCGGCGCTGGCCGCGGCCGGGCACCGGCTCGCGGACATCACGCTGGTGGTCAACTGCCATCTGCACTTCGACCACTGCGGCGGCAATCCGCTGCTGGCCGGCCGGCCCGTCCTCGTACAGGCGACGGAACTGGCCCTGGCCCGCGGAGGCGACTACACGGTGGACGCGCTGATCGACTTCCCGGGTGCCGTCTACGAGGAGCTGAACGGTGAGGCCGAGGTGTGGCCCGGCGTCCATGTCGTCCCGACGCCGGGGCACACCGCGGGGCACCAGTCCCTGGTGGTACGGCAGCCCGACGGCACCGTGGTCCTGGCGGGCCAGGCGCGCGACTTCGCCTCGGAGTACGCGTCGGACCAACTGGCCCGGCAGGCCGCCCTCGACGGTCAGGGCGCTCCGCTGCCCGGCTATCCGTCCTGGCTGGAGCGGCTGAGCGCTTTCGATCCGCGGCGGGTGCTGTTCGCTCACGACTGTTCGGTGTGGGAACCGTCTTAAGGGCGCGGGCCCGTCCCCTGCCGACGTCCCGTCACCAGGTGCGATCGCCCCGCAGCACGGCGTCCGCGCCGCCGTCGAGGAAGACGACCTGCCCGGTGACGTGCGTGTTCTCGGGCGATGTCAGCCAGGTCAGGAGCGCCGCGGCCTGCTCCGGGCGGGCGTGCCCGTGCAGCGGCATCGGCACGCTGGCGTCCACCACCTGGCGGGTGTCCGGGTCGGCGAGCATGGGCGCGGTCATGGGGGTGACGACGGTGCCCGGGGCGACGGCGTTGAGCGGGATGCCGGCGCCCGCCCAGTCGGCGGCCGGGGCGGTACGGCGGATCCAGCGCGCGAGGGCGGCCTTGGAGGAGCCGTAGATGAGGTGGCCCTCGCCGCGGTCGACGGCCGCCTGCGCCGCGGCGACCGCCGCCGGCTCGTCACCGGCCAGCGCCGCGTCGACGATGGCGGTGTCGTACGGGTGCAACGACGCCACCGAGGAGACCACCACCGCGCGCGGGTCGGTGCCGGCGACCAGCAGCGGGCGCAGGCCCTCCAGGGTGGCCACCGCGCCGAAGTGGTTGACCTTGACGGTCAGCGGGTCGAAAGCGGCGGTACCGGCGCAGGCGATCACCGCGTCCAGCCGGCCGCCGGTCAGTTCCACTGCCCGGGCGGCCAGTTCCGTACGGCCTTCGGCGGTGGCGAGATCGGCGTGGATGTCGGCGTCCTTGAGGTCGGCGCCGATCACGGTGTGGCCCTGCGTGCGGAGGCGGGCGGCGGTGGCCTCGCCTATGCCGGAGGCCGCTCCGGTGACGAGGTACGTACGGGACGGCATGGGTGTGCTCCTCGGTGGATCCAGGTGACCGCCAGGCAACCGCCAACCTACCTGCGGCATCCGCGCACCCCGAGGCCCGGGCACCCCGCACGGCGCCCCGCCCCTCCCGGTCTCGCCGAGTCCTACGCCCCCGGACTCCCCTCAGCCCACCCTGAACCGGCCCCGCCACGGCCAGCCCCCTGAACCGGCCCGGCCAGGGCCAGCCCTCTGAACCAGTCCCACCGCTGCCAGCCCGCCCCATGAACCGGCCTTGCCCAACCGCTCAGCCCGCCCCATGAACCGGCCTCGCCCAACCGCTCAGCCCGCCCCGTGAACCGGCTCCGCCGCAGCCGCTTCGGCCAGGAGGCCACGGGCGCTCTCGCCCGCTTCCGCCGGGGTCCAGCGGGCCTGCTTGTCGGCGGTGGGGCCGGGGCGCCAGCCCTCCATGACCGTGATCCGCCCGCCCTCGGCGGCGAAGACCCGGCCGGTGACGCCTGCGGAGGCGGCGGAGCCGAGCCAGACGACGAGGGGGGAGACGTTCTCGGGGGCCATGGCGTCGAACGTGCCGTCCGCCGGCGCGGCCATGGTCTCGGCGAAAGTCCGCTCGGTCATACGGGTACGGGCGGCCGGGGCGATGGCGTTGACCTGGACGCCGTACCGGCCCAGTTCGGCGGCGGCCACCAGGGTGAGGCCAAGGACACCGGCCTTGGCGGCGGAGTAGTTCGCCTGGCCGACGCTGCCCGCGAGGCCCGCGCCGGAGCTGGTGTTGACGACCCGCGCCCGCGGCCCGCGGCCCTCCTTCGCCTCCGCGCGCCAGTGCGCGGCGGCGTGCCGGAGCGGCAGGAAGTGGCCCTTCAGATGGACGCGCACGACGGCGTCCCACTCGTCCTCGGTCAGGTTCACCAGCATCCGGTCGCGGACGAAACCCGCGTTGTTGACCAGGGTGTCCAGGCGTCCGTACGTGCCGAGCGCGGTGGCGACGAGCGAGGCGGCGCCGGTCTCCGTGGCGACGTCCCCGGCGTGGGCGACCGCCTCACCGCCCGCCGCGCGGATCTCCGCGGCGACCTCGTCGGCAGGACCTCGCGCGCCCGTGGCCGGGGTGCCGTCCGGCCGTACCCCGAAGTCGTTGACGACGACCCGCGCGCCCTCGGCCGCGAAGGCCAGCGCGTGGGCGCGGCCGAGGCCACGGCCCGCGCCGGTGACGACCACCACCCGCCCGGCGCACAGGCCCGCCCCGGCGGGCGGGGGTGTTTCGCTCGTGCTCTCATCGGTCATCTGCGTCCTCCTGATCGGAAGTTGCGCCGGTACGGGACGAGGGGGGCGCGCCCGGCGTATCGGTGGCCGTACGGGACGGGAACGGCGGCCCGTTCGGCGTACCGGCATCCGCACCACACGGAGGCGACCCACCCGACACACCAGTGGCCGTACGGGACGGGTCCGGCGACTCACTCGACGTACCGGCATCCGCACCTGACGGACACGCCCCACTCGCCACCCCCGCAGCCGCCAGGAACGCCGGCCGTTCGCCCCCGCCGTGGACGGCGAGGCTCGCGCCGCTCACGTAGCCGCACCGGTCCGCCGCCAGGAAGGCGCACACGTCGCCGACCTCGTCGGGGGTCGCGAGCCGGCCGAGCGGGACGGTGCGGCCGACGGCGGCGACACCCGCCGCGTCGCCGTAGTGCAGGTGGGCGCGTTCGGTGTGCACCATGCCGAGGACGAGCGTGTTGACGCGGATGTGCGGCGCCCATTCGACGGCCAGGGTGCGGGCGAGGTTCTCCAGCCCCGCCTTGGCGGCTCCGTAGGCGGCGGTGCCGGGTGACGGGCGGGTGCCGCTGACGCTGCCGATCATGATGATCGAGCCGCCGCTCTCCTGCTCCGCCATGACGGCGCGGGCGGCCAGGGACACGGTGAGCGGCGCGACGAGGTTGAGTTCGATGATCCGGGCGGCCTGCTGCGGCGTGGAGTCGTCGAGGAGCCGGTACGGTGTGCCGCCCGCGTTGTTGACGAGGATGTCGAGGCTGCCGTACCGGTCCCGTACGCGGGCGAAGCAGGCGGTGACCGCGTCCGGGTCGCGTACGTCCACCGGTTCGAAGGCGGCGGCGCGCCCGTCCGCCGCCGTGACCGGCCGTTCCGGCGGGCGGCGCGCGCAGGCGACGACTTCGGCACCCGCCGCGAGCAGGGCCCGGGTGATGCCGGCGCCGACGCCCCGGGTGCCGCCCGTGACGACCGCGACGCGGCCCGACAGGTCGATGCCGATCGCCAACGGAGCACCTCCGCCCTCCCGTTGCGGGCGCCGCGCTGCTACCTTCTCAGGCAACCGGCACCTAACAAACGTTTGGTGGAAAGGTAGCTGATCCGCCCATGGGTGTCTCCACCGCCGTCACACTGTCCCGTCCCGAGGACGGCATCGCGCTCGTCACCGTCGACCGTCCGCCGGTCAACGCCCTGCCCGTACAGGGGTGGTTCGATCTCGCCGACGCGGTACGGGCGGCCGGCCGCGACCCCGGCACCCGCTGCGTGGTGCTCGCCGCGGCCGGCCGCGGGTTCAACGCGGGCGTGGACCTCAAGGAGTTGCAGCGGACCCCGGGGCACGGCGCGCTGCTCGGCGTCAACCGCGGCTGCCACGCGGCGTTCGGCGCCGTGTACGACTGCGAGGTGCCGGTCGTCGCCGCCGTGCACGGGCACTGCCTGGGCGGCGGGATCGGCCTGGCCGGCAACGCCGACGCGATCGTGGCGAGCGAGGACGCCACGTTCGGCCTGCCCGAACTGGACCGCGGCGCGCTCGGCGCGGCCACCCACCTCGCCCGGCTCGTCCCGCCGCACCTGATGCGCACCCTCTACTACACCTCGCGCACCGTGACGGCCGCCGAACTCCACCGGCACGGCGCGGTGTGGGACGTGGTGCCGCGCGGCACGGTACTCGCGGCGGCGCTCGCGCTGGCCGGGGAGATCGCCGCCAAGGACGGCTACCTGCTGCGGCTGGCCAAGGCCGCCATCAACGGCATCGACCCCGTCGACGTACACCGCAGCTACCGCTTCGAGCAGGGCTTCACCTTCGAGGCGAGTCTCAGCGGCGTGGCCGACCGGCACCGGGACGCGTTCGCGCGGCGGGAGCCCGGGCACGGGCCGCCGCGCCCGGGGACCGCATCCGGTGACGGGTCCGCCGACACGAGCGGAAAGGAGACGAGTTGACCGACAAGACCATGACCGCCGACGACGTGGCGGGCCGGCTGGCCAGCGGGATGACGGTCGGCATCGGCGGGTGGGGCTCGCGCCGCAAGCCGATGGCGCTCGTACGGGCGCTGCTGCGGTCCGGGCTGACCGACCTCACCGTCGTCTCCTGCGGCGGCCCGGACGTGGGCCTGCTGGCCGCCGCCGGGAAGATCCGCCGACTGGTCACGCCCTTCGTCACACTGGACTCGATCCCCCTGGAACCGCATTACCGCGCCGCCCGCGAGCGCGGCGCCCTCGAACTGACCGAGCTGGACGAGGCGATGTTCCTGTGGGGGCTGACCGCGGCGGGCCGACGGCTGCCCTTCCTGCCGGTACGGGCGGGGCCGGGCTCCGACGTCATGCGGGTCAACCCGCACCTCCGTACCGTCACTTCGCCCTACGAGGACGGGGAGGAGCTGGTCGCCGTACCGGCGCTGCGGCTGGACGCGGCGCTGGTACACCTGAACCGGGCGGACGCGCGCGGCAACGGGCAGTACCTGGGCCCCGACCCGTACTTCGACGACCTCTTCTGCGAGGCGGCGGACGCGGCGTACGTCTCGTGCGAGCGGATCGTGGACGGCGCGGAGCTGACCCGGGCGGGCGGCCCGCAGACGCTGCTGGTCAGCCGGATGTTCGTGCGGGGCGTTGTGGAGGCGCCGGGCGGCGCGCACTTCACCTCCTGCGCGCCGGACTACGGGCGGGACGAGGCGTTCCAGCGGGCGTACGCGCGGGCTGCGGCGGATCCGGCCGCCTGGGCCGCGTTCGCCGAGCGCTTCCTGTCGGGCGACGAGGACGACTACCGGGCCGCGGTGGCGGCCTTCGCCGCCGGGTCAGCCGAGTCCGCGGAGACCGCCGGGCCCGCCGAGCCCACCGGCCCCACCGGGGCCATCGCCAAGCCCGCCACCCCCGCCAAGGAGCGCCCATGACCGCCGGAGCCGGCACCGGGGCCGTCACCCGCGCCGAGTACTGCGTGGTCGCGTGCGCCGAGGTGTGGCGCGGCGCGGGCGAGGTGCTCGCCTCGCCCATGGGGACCGTGCCCGCGCTCGGCGCGCGGCTGGCCAGGCTCACCTTCTCCCCCGACCTGCTGCTGACGGACGGCGAGGCCCTGCTCGTCGGCGAGGCGCCGGAGGCCGGGTCCGGGCCGGTGACGGAGGGCTGGCTGCCGTACCGCCGGCATCTGGCGCTGGTCGCCACGGGGCGCCGGCACGTGATGATGGGCGCGAGCCAGATCGACCGGTACGGCAACCAGAACATCTCCTGCATCGGAGACTGGGCGCGCCCGTCCCGGCAGCTGCTCGGGGTGCGCGGCGCGCCCGCCAACACGCTCAACAACCCGACCAGTTACTGGGTGCCCAGGCACACGCCGCGGACCTTCGTCGAGCGCGTCGACATGGTCTGCGGTGTCGGGTACGACCGGGCCGCGGCGGCCGGGCCGGCCGCCACCCGCTACCACCGCGTCCGGGAGGTCGTCAGCAACCTCGGTGTGTTCGACTTCGACACGCCGGACCGCACGATGCGCATCCGGTCGCTGCACCCCGGCGTACCGCTCGGCGAGGTGTCGGCGGCGACCGGATTCGCGCTGCGGGTGCCGGGCGGCGGGGTGCCGGAGACCCGTGCGCCGGACGCCGCCGAGCTGCGGCTGATCCGCGAGGTGATCGATCCGCGCGGGCTGCGCGACCGGGAGGTGCCGCCGTGCGCCCCCTGACCACGGCGCTCACCGAGCTGACCGGCGTCCGGTACCCGATCGTGCAGACCGGCATGGGCTGGGTCGCCGGGCCGCGCCTGGTCTCCGCCACCGCCGAGGCCGGTGCGCTCGGCATCCTGGCCTCCGCCACCATGTCCGCCGGGCGGCTGCGGGCCGCGGTCCGCGAGGTCGCCGCCCGTACGGACCGGCCCTTCGGCGTCAATCTGCGGGCGGACACCGGGGACGCAGCGGAGCGGGTGCGCGTCATCATCGAGGAGGGCGTACGGGTGGCCTCGTTCGCCCTCGCGCCCTCGCGGGAGCTGATCGCCCGGCTGAAGGACGCGGGGGTGGTCGTCATCCCGACGGTGGGGGCGCGGCGGCACGCCGAGAAGGTCGCCGGATGGGGCGCGGACGCGGTGGTCGTCCAGGGGTCCGAGGGCGGCGGGCACACCGGCGAGGTGACCACCACCGTGCTGGTGCCGCAGGTGGTGGACGCGGTGGACATCCCGGTCGTGGCGGCGGGCGGCTTCCACGACGGGCGCGGGCTGGTGGCCGCCCTGGCCTTCGGGGCGGCGGGCGTGGCCATGGGGACGCGCTTCCTGCTCACCTCCGACAGCACCGTTCCGGCCGCCGTGAAGGCGCGCTATCTGGCGGCCTCGGTGCACGACGTCACCGTGACCCGCGCGGTGGACGGGCTGCCGCACCGGATGCTCCGTACGGATCTGGTCGCCGCCCTCGAACGGTCCGGGCGTCCGGCGGCCCTGCTGCGGGCCGTGCGGCACGCGGCGGCGTTCCGGAAGCAGGCGGGCACGGGCTGGGCCCGTATGGTGCGCGACGGGCTGGCCATGCGGCGCGGCGCCGGGCTGACCTGGAGCCAGGTGCTGCTGGCCGCGAACACGCCGATGATGCTGCGGGCCGCGCTGGTGGAGGGCCGTACGGACGCCGGGGTGCTGGCGGCGGGCCAGGTGGCCGGGCTCATCGACGACCTGCCGTCGTGTGCGGAGCTGGTCGGCCGGATCATGGCCGAGGCGGCGGCGACGCTGGACCGGCTGGGGCCGTCCTGAACAGGCCGCCGCCGGGACCCGTACCGTACGGGCGACGACGCGCCACCCGGCTCGAACACGTGCCCCGAATCTCGAACGGGACTCCGGCGGACTACGGTGGACACCGACCACGTGAAGGTTGCCCGTGGTACCGCTGCGGGCGCAGGTTTCCATCGGGGGAGATCAGATGCGCAAGTTCCTCGCCACGGCCGTCGCGGTGACGGCGTTCAGCACGACGCTCGGTCTGGCCACGGCGTCAGAGGCGGCCGCGGCCCCGCGGGCGCCGCAGTGCGCCAAAGTGATGAAGTACTTCACCAAGAACCACCAGCGGATCGTCCGTCTGAAGAACCTCTGCAAGCAGCGCCCGGCGTGCTACACGATCGTCGTACCGACCCGGCCCGCCGTGAACGGCCGCCTCGCCAAGGGCCAGACGAAGGACGTCCGGTACGGCACGGACCGGGGCCCGCGCGCGCTGTACGTGAAGAACCGGGCCTGCTGACACGGACGCACCGCCGGGCCGGCCTCCGGCCCGGTCCTGGTCACAGCCGTTCGATCACCGTCACATTGGCCTGGCCGCCGCCCTCGCACATCGTCTGGAGGCCGTAGCGCCCGCCGGTGCGCTCCAGCTCGTGCAGCAGCGTGGCCATGAGCCGGCACCCGGTCGCGCCGAGCGGGTGGCCGAGCGCGATGGCCCCGCCGTTGACGTTGACCCGGGCGGGGTCGGCGCCGGTCTCCTTCAGCCAGGCCAGCACGACCGGCGCGAACGCTTCGTTGATCTCCACGAGGTCGAGGGCGTCGATGCGCAGCCCGGTCTTCTTCAGCGCGTGCGCGGTGGCCGGGATCGGCGCGGTCAGCATCCGGATCGGGTCCTCGCCGCGTACGGACAGGTGGTGGACGCGGGCGCGCGGCGTCAGGCCGTGGTCCCGTACGGCGCGTTCGCTCGCCAGGAGCAGGGCCGCCGCGCCGTCGGAGACCTGGGAGGAGACGGCGGCGGTGAGCCGTCCGCCGGGCACCACGGGCGGCAGGGCCGCCATCTTCGCGGCCGTCGTGTCCCGCCGCGGGCCCTCGTCGGCCGCGACGTCCCCGTACGGCACCAGCTCGCGTGCGAAGCGGCCCTCGTCGGCGGCGCGAACGGCCCGCCGGTGCGAGCGCAGCGCGTACTCCTCCATATCCGTGCGGGATATGCCCCACTGCTCGGCGATCAGCTCGGCGCCGTGGAACTGGTCCACGGGACGGTCGCCGTAACGGGCCCGCCAGCCCGCGCTGCCCGCGTACGGGCCGTCGGCCAGGCCGAGCGGTTCGGCGGCCCGGCGGCTCGCGAAGGCGATGGGGATCACCGACATGTTCTGGGTGCCGCCCGCGACCACCAGGTCCTGGGTGCCGGAGAGCACTCCTTGCGCGGCGAAGTGGACGGCCTGCTGGGAGGAGCCGCACTGGCGGTCGACGGTGACGCCCGGCACCTCCTCGGGCAGTCCGGCCGCCAGCCAGCTGGTCCGGGCGATGTCACCGGCCTGCGGCCCGACCGCGTCCAGGCAGCCGAAGACCACGTCGTCCACGGCGGCCGGGTCCACGTCCGTGCGGTCCAGCAGCGCCCTCAGCACGTGCGCGCCGAGGTCGGCCGGGTGCGCGGCGGCGAGCCCGCCACCACGCTTGCCGACGGGGGTGCGCAGCGCGTCGATGATGTAGGCCTCGGCCATGCGGGCTCCTCGGTCGTCGGGGCGGGCGGAGCGTGCGCGGTGCGGTGTCCGGTGGAGCGGTGTGCGGTGCGGTGCGGTCAGTCCCGTACGGCGATGCCGTCCAGCACCATCGACAGGTACTGGCGGGCGATCTCCTCCGGGCCGTGGTGGCCGCCCGGCCGGTACCAGCTCGCGGCGACCCAGACGGTGTCGCGGACGAACCGGTAGGTGAGCCGGACGTCGAGCTCGGGGCGGAAGACGCCCTCGGCGACGCCGCGTTCCAGCGTGCCGAGCCACGCCTTCTCGAACTTGCGCTGCGAGTCGGCGAGGTAGCCGAAGCGGGGCCGGGCGGCGAGCTGCCGGGACTCGTTCTGGTAGATGGCGACGGCGGCGCGGTGCCGGTCGATCTCCCGGAAGGACTCGGTGACCAGGGCCTCGATGGTCTCCCGGGGGCCGAGGCCGGCCGCGAGCACCGCGTCGTAGCCGGTCCACAGCTCGTCCAGGAAGGTGCGCAGGATCTCGTCCAGCATCGACTCCTTGGAGTCGAAGTGGTAGTAGAGGCTGCCCGCGAGCAGACCGGCCTCGTCCGCGATGCGGCGTACGGTCGTGGCGGTGTAGCCATGGGCGGCGAACACCTCGGCCGCGGTGGCGAGCAGTTCGCGGCGGCGGGCGGGCGACGGGGTCACGGCGGACTTCCCGGGGGCCGGCCGGCGCGTCCGCCCGGCGGGCTTCTTCTGGGGCTTGCTGTCGGTGGGCACCGGGCCATTGTCGCTCCCCGGTCAGGCGCGCTGGCTGCTGACCGGCACCGTCTCGCCGGTCATGTACGAGGCGTAGTCGCTGGCCAGGAAGACGATGACGTTGGCGACCTCCCACGGCTCGGCGGAGCGCCCGAACGCCTCCCGGGCGGCGAGACCGGCCAGCAGTTCCGCGTCGGCCACCTTCGCCAGGTGCGGGTGGACGGCCAGGCTGGGCGAGACGGCGTTGACCCGGACCCCGTACGCGGCGGCCTCGACGGCGGCGCAGCGGGTCAGCGCCATCACCCCGGCCTTGGCGGCGGCGTAGTGCGCCTGGCCGCGCTGGGCCCGCCAGCCGACGACGGAGGCGTTGTTGACGATGACGCCGCCCCGGCCCGCGGCCCGCATCCGGCGCAGGGCGGCGCGGGTGCAGCGGAACGTCCCGTTCAGTGTGACGTCGAGGACGGCCGCCCATTGCTCGTCGGTCATCGTCACCAGGTCGGCGCTGCCGCCGAGTCCGGCGTTGTTGACGACCACGTCCAGCCGTCCGTGCCGTTGCTCGGCACCGTCGAAGAGGGCGGTGACCTGCGCTTCGTCGGTGACGTCACAGGGCAGGGCGGTGACCCGCGCGGCGCCGAACTCGGCGGCGAGCGCCGCCTCGGACTCCTTCAGGCGCCGGGCGTGCGCGTCGGAGAGCAGCACGTCCGCGCCCTCCTCCAGGAGTCTGCGGGCGGTGGCGCCGCCGATGCCGGTGCCCGCCGCGGCGGTGACCACGGCCGTCCGGCCGGCGAGCAGGCCGTGGCCGGGGACGTACGGGGGTGCCGGGTGCGCCGTCGGAGGCTTCTCGGGCGTCATGGCCGTACGCTAACCTACCTAACACTTGTTAGGGAACGGTCGCGGGACCGCCGCGATCCCCGGAGGAACCGCGCCGGAGCACGCCGCCACCGCAACGGGAGGCCGCTCGCCGATGGATCTCGAACACGCCCCGGAGGACGAGGAGTTCCGGCGCGAGGCGCGGGCCTGGCTGGCCGCCCACGTACCCGCCGGGCCGCTGCCCTCGCTGGAGACGGCGGAAGGCTTCGCCGCCCACCGGGAGTGGGAGCGCGAGCTGCACTCCGGCCGCTGGTCGGCCGTGACCTGGCCCGAGGAGTACGGCGGGCGCGGCGCGTCGGTGGTGCGGTGGCTGCTCTTCGAGGAGGAGTACCACGCGGCACGCGCGCCGGGCCGGGTCTCCCAGAACGGCATCAGCCTGCTCGCCCCCACCCTCTTCGAGCACGGCACGGCCGAACAGCTGGCGCGGGTGCTGCCGCCGATGGCGAGCGGGGAGACGGTCTGGGCGCAGGCGTGGTCGGAGCCGGGCGCCGGTTCCGACCTCGCCGCGCTGCGGTCGGCCGCCGTGCGGACCGAGGGCGGCTGGCTGCTGCGGGGGCACAAGACATGGTCCTCCCGGGCGGCATTCGCGGACCGGGCCTTCGGGCTGTTCCGCAGTCACCCCGGCGCGGAACGGCCGCACCACGGCCTCACGTATCTGATGTTCGACCTGGCCGCGCCGGGCGTGACGGTGCGGCCGATCGGCCGTCTCGACGGCAGGCCGGCCTTCGCCGAACTCCTCCTGGAGGACGTGTTCGTGCCGGACGCCGACGTGATCGGCGAACCGGGGCGGGGCTGGCGGGTCGCGATGAGCACGGCGGGCAACGAGCGCGGGCTCACGCTGCGCAGCCCCGGGCGCTTCACGGCCGCCGCGGACCGCCTCGCCGCCCTCTGGCGGGCCACCGCCGACCCCGCGGACACGGCGCTGCGCGACCGGGTCGCCGACGCGGTCATCGGCGCCCGCGCCTACCGGCTGGCCGCCTACGCCCAGGCCGCGCGGCCCACGGCGGGCGGCGCACCGGGCGCGGCGGCCAGCCTGACCAAGGTCTTCTGGTCCGAACTGGACATCGCCCTGCACGAGACCGCGCTCGACCTCCTGGGCCCGTACGGCGAACTGGCGGACACCGCCGCCGACGCGCCGGACCACGGAGGCTGGGCGGCCGGCTGGATCTTCGCGCTGGCCGGTCCGGTCTACGCCGGTACGAACGAGATCCAGCGCGACATCATCGCCGAACGGCTGCTGGGCCTGCCGAAGGGACGGCGCTGAGCGGGCCGCGCCCGCGGGAGGAGTGGGGATGCGGTTTCTGCTGGACGCGGAGCAGGCGGAGTTCGGCCGGACCGTCGGCCGGATGCTGGCGGCGGCGGACACCCCGGCCGCCGTACGGGCCTGGGGCGCCGGGGACGGCGGCCCGGGGCGCGAGGTGTGGCGGCGGCTCGCCGGGGCCGGGGTGTTCGGGCTCGCCGTACCGGAGAAGTACGGGGGCGCGGGGTTCCTGCCCGTCGAACTGGTCGTCGCGTTCGCCGAGCTGGGGCGCCACGCCGTACCCGGCCCGGTGGTGGAGACCGCCGCGGCGGCCGCGCTGCTGGACCGGCTCGGCGATGCCGGTCCGGCGGGTGCCTGGCTGCCCGCGCTCACGGACGGGGACCTGCTGGCGTCGTACGCGGACCTGGCCCGCGGGCCGTACGCGCTCGACGCGGCGACCGCCGACATCACGTTCATCGTCAGCGGTGACGTCCTGCGGCGGTCCGACGGGAGCGGGCCGGTCCAGCCCTCGGTCGATCCGGCGCGGCGGCTGTCCCGGTGCACGGAGAACGAAGGGGACGTCCTGGCGAGCGGGCCGGCCGTGCGGGCCGCCGCCGCGCAGGCCGCGGAGACCGCCCGGCTGCTCACCGCGGCCCAGGCGCTCGGCGTCGGCCGGCGGCTGCTGGACGACACCGTGACGTACGTCAAACAGCGCACCCAGTTCGGCGTCGCGATCGGGTCGTTCCAGTCGGTGAAGCACCGGCTGGCGGATGTGCTGCTGGCGCTGGAGTTCGCCGAGCCGCTGGTGTACGGGGCCGCGGTGGAGCTCGCGGGCGGCGCGGAGGCGGGCGCCGGCATCGCCATGGCGAAGGCCGCCGCCGGTGAGGCCGCCTACACCGCGGCCCGGGCCGCGCTCCAGTTGCACGGCGCCCTCGGCTACACCGACGAACTGGACCTCTCCCTGTGGATCCGCAAGGCCCGCGCCCTGCGCGGCGCCTGGGGCACGCCCGCAGAGTGCCGGGCCCGCGTCCTCGCCGCCCCGGCGCCGGGCGGCTGATCACGGATATCTTTTACGAGTAAAACACCTGCTAAGGTTTTGGCATGGGGAAACATGCCAGGTCCACGGGACAGCGCGCGACGGCCCGCTCCGGCAGCGGCACCGCGGTTCGCGCCCGCCCGCTGCCGATCAGGAGCACGGTGCTGCTGCGCCGCCCCGTGGACATCTGGCACAAGCCCGCGCTGAGCGCCGTCGTCGCGCTCGGCATCCCGGAATTCGTCCTGCTCGCGCTGGGCCGCCTGGACCTGGTGCTCTACACCTCGGCCGGCGCGATGTGCGCCCTGTACGCACACGGGCTGCCGTACGCCGCCCGCGCCCGCACTCTGATGTGGGTGGTGCTCGGCATGGTCGCGAGCCTCGGCGTCGCCCTGACGGCGGCCTCCCTGACCACCTCGGTCCCGCTGCTCGTCCTCCTCGCCTCGCTGGTCGCCGCCGTGCACAAGATGATGTGCGACGCGACGCGCGTCGGACCGCCGGGAAACCTGATCTTCACCTTCATCTCGGCGTCCGCCTTCTTCGTGCCGCAGCGGGCCGGGCAGGTGCCCTTCCACCTGGCTCTGGCGCTCGGCGCGGGCGCCCTCGCCTGGCTGGTGTGCATGGCGCCCGCGCTGGTCCGGCCGCGCGGCCCGGAGCGGATCGCGACGGCCCGGGCGCTGGAGGCCGCCGCCGGGCTGCTGCGCTCCGGCCCGGCCGCGGCGGACGCCCCCGGCGCGCCGGACCGTGCCCGGCACGCCACCGCGGCCGCCGTGAACGCCGCCTGGCTGACGCTGTTCCAGGTGCCGGGCCGTACGCCCGCCGCGGCAGCCGCCCGCGCGGGGCTGGAACGGCTCCTCGTACGGGCCGAGTCGGCCCTCGCGGCCCGTGAGGCCGATGCGGCGGAGGCCGAGCGTTACGCGGCGTGGGCCCGTGACCTGCGCCGGGGCCGGCCGCTGCCGGCGGTCACGCTCACCGGTGCGCAGGCCGGCGAGCTGGCCGGGGTCGCCGCGGAGCACGCAGGCCAGGACAGGGACCCGGGACACGGGGACACCGGCCCGCGCCGCCCCGCGCCCGGGCACCCGCGCGGCTTCCGGGCCATGTTCGGCCGCCTCGCGCCCGGCTCGCCGCTGCTGCCCATCGGCGCGCGGGTCGCCGTGGGCTGCGCGCTGGCGGGCTGGGCCTCGATGGCGGTCGGCGTCGGCCACCCGTACTGGGCCGTGGTCACCGCGGCCTCCATCTACCAGGCCAACACCACCCTCTCCTGGCAGCGGGCCGTCCAGCGCACCCTCGGCAACCTGCTCGGGCTGCTGCTCTTCACCGCCCTGCTGCCGGTGATCCACACCGGCCACCTCGCGATGATCCTGCTGGCGCTCACCTTCCAGTTCTGCGCGGAGGCGAGCATCACCCGCAACTACTGGCTCGGGTCGGTCTGGGTCACGCCGATGGCGCTGCTGCTCACCGAGTTCGCCCGCCGGCTGCCCGCGCGGACCCTGGTCACCGACCGCTGGACGGACACCGTCGTGGGCGCCGCCGTGGGTCTGGCCTGCTGCGTCCTGGTCACCAACCGCCGCGCCGCCGACCGCATCGAGGCGGCGCTCGGCCGGGTGGCCGCGGCCGAGGCGGCGGCCCTGCGGCTGCTGGACGGCGACGGCGGGCCGGACCCGGCGGACGTACGGGACGACGCGCGCGAGACCGGCTGGGCGCGGGACCGCCTCGCCGGGAGCCTGGTGGAGCTGCGGGAGGCGGTGGAAGTGTCGGCCGGCGAGTGGTGGCAGCGGGCCGTCCCCGAGGAGCGGGTGGCGCTGGCCGAGCAGCAGGGGCACCGCACTCTGGCCCGGCTCGTGCGCCGGCTGTCCGCGCCGGCCCTGGCCGCGTAGGCGCGGCGGCCGTGCCCGTACCTCCCCGGACCGCCCCTGCCGGCGGCGCCAGGCACAATGGCCGGGCGCGGTGCGGCGCGGGTCCCGGACGGCGGCCCGCGCCGCCGCGCGCGACACAGGACGCCGACGGGGGCCGGGAGAGCCCGGGAAGAAGGGGTGCGCGCGTGACCGAGGACATCGTCGCGGGGGTGCTGCGCCAGTGGCAGCAGGTCCACCCGGGGCTGGACACCGGTCCGATGGCGGTGATCGGACGGCTCAACCGCTGTTCCGCGCTGTTGCAGCAGGCCGCCGACGCGCCGCTGCGGCGGGAGGGCCTGACCCGCCCGGAGTTCGACATCCTCGGCACGCTGCGGCGGATGGACCGCGAGCTGACACCCGGGCGGATCGCGCGCGAGACCTTCGCGTCCGGGGCCGCGGTCACCAAGCGGGTACGGCAGTTGGAGTCGCGCGGGCTGCTCGCGCGGCGCCCCGACGAGCGGGACCGGCGCGTTGCGCACCTCTCGCTCACCGACGCGGGCCGCGCGGTCATCGACCGGCTGCTGCCCGAGCAACTGCGCTACGAGGCCGGTCTGCTGGAGGGCATCGACGCCCGCCGGCAGGACGAACTCTCCGCGGGGCTGAGCGAGTTGCTGGTCCTCCTGGAAGGACGGCTCGGCAGCCTGCTGGACTGACGGCCCGCGCGGCGGGCGGCCGGGCGGTGCGCCGCCGTGGGCCGGACAGGCGACGCCGCGTTCCCCGCGTACGGGTACGGAACAGGGCCGCGGCGCGGCGGCCCGCCTGGGCAGGGCGAGTGGCGCACCGGCCGTTCGCCCGGCGCCTCCCGGTCACCGCCCACGCCCTGCGGAATGATGCGTTCCGTAGACGGCTCCGCAGGTGCCCGCAGGCCGGCGGGCACCGGGGCGGCGCCGTCCCGCACCGGCCGAGGGAGGAACGCCGCAGTGTCCGACCGCACGCTCCGCCCTCCCGGGGGCGGCCGGCCGCGGTGCCCGGCCGCCGGCGGACGCGGGCCGCCCCGGTCGCGGCCCCGCACCGCCCGCCCACCGCCCGCCCCGTCGCCCGGCGACCCGCATCCCCCAGGCAGCGTCATGACTTCCCAATTCGACGGTATGGCCGCTCTGCACGAGCGCAGCATCGACGAGCTGCCCTGCAGACGGCACATCGAGATGCCCTCCGTCCTCGCCGCCGCGGGCGACGTCGCGGGGCGCCGGGTCCTGGACCTGGGCTGCGGTTCGGGGCTGTACGCCCGCTTCTTCGCCCGCAACGGGGCGGGCAGCGTGCTCGGCGTGGACCGCTCCCCCGGGCTGATCGCGCACGCCCGGCACCGCGAGGAGGTGGAACCGCTGGGCGTGCGCTACCTGGTCCACGACGCGGCGACCGCAGAGGCCCTGGCCGGCGCGTTCGACCTGGCCGTCTCCGTGTACGGGCTGTCCTACGCGGCCACCCCGGCGGCCCTCGCCCGGCGGTGCGCCGCCGCCCGCGCCACCCTCGCCCCCGGCGGCCGTTTCGTGGCCGCCACGCTCAACCCGGACCTCTCGACGGTGCCCCACTACTACCGGCCCTACGGCTTCGACCTCACCGTGGTCGATCCCCACCTGCGAGACGGCGACCCCGTCGGCCTGCACAGCCGGACCGGCGAGGAGAGCTTCCAGGTGACCGCCTACTACTGGTCCCGCGAGGCACACGGCCGGGCGCTGGCCGAGGCCGGGTTCACCGACGTCACCTGGCAGTCCCCGCGCACCGCCGCCGACGGCAGCGCGTCCCTGTTCGCACGCTACCTGGCGGCCCCGCACGTGCTGGCCGTGTCCGCGCGCGTGCGCTGAAAGCTTGTGCCCGGACCCGCGGCGGCGGCCCCGCGTCGTCCGCGGGGCCGCGGCCTCACGGCTCCAGCCGGGCGACGCGCCCGTCCTCCCCCGCAGCCCAGCAGCCGAAGTCCGCGGCGCAGTCGACGGTGTCGTACGAGCCGTCGTCGAAGGCGTACCAGCTCCGGCCGCCGTCGAGGGTGACGTCGCTGCCCGTCGGGCCGACGGCGAGGGCGGCCCTCGTGGTGCGGGGGAACCAGGTCACGCCGGACCGGTAGCGCTTCGGGGGACGGGCGGACGGCTGCCAGGACGCGCCGCCGTCCGCGCTCACCGCGGCGGCCTTGGGCGACGGCTTGCCGGTCCGGTGGTCACCGCCGACCGCCAGGCCGTGCGTACGGTCCCGGAAGGCCAGCCCGAAGACCCCACGGGCCGGGTCGCCCGCCGGGACCGGCGTCTCGGCCACGGTCCAGCTGCGCCCGCGGTCCGGCGAGTGGAGCACCCGGCTGCGGGCCGCGCCGCCGGTGGCGAACCACGCGTCGTGCTCCCCGGAGCTGACCAGGCACTGGCCGCCGGCCGCGAACGACGCCTCGCCGGGCTGGGCCGGGGGCATCCCGCGCGAGGGCAGCACCCGCCAGTTCCGGCCGCCGTCGACGGTGGACAGGATGCGGTACCTGCCGTCCACCGGGTCGGCGAGCGCGATGCCGTGGCTGCTGTCGAAGAACGTCATGCAGTCGTAGAAGGCCCGCGGGTCGGTGTTGCGGAAGCTCTCGGTCCAGGTGGCGCCGCCGTCGTCGGTACGGAAGACCCGGGACGCCTCGCCCTCACCGGCCGCCAGGACCACGGCGTGCCGCGCGTCGAACGCCTCGACGTCCCGGAAATCCAGCGTTCCGGCGCCCGGCGGGGACACGTCACGCCAGTGGTCGCCGCCGTCGCCGGTACGCAGTACGGTCCCGCCGCTGCCCGCGACCCAGGCGGTGCGGCGGCTGACGGCGGCCAGTCCGCGGAAGCGGGCGTCGCTGTCGCTGTCCTTCAGGTCCCAGCCGCCGCGCAGCAGACCGGCCACGGCCGGTTGCGCGGCGGCTTGCGCGGCGGTCGCCGCTCGTGCTGCGGTGCGGTGCGGCTGTGCGGACACCGGTGCGGTGCCCGCGGCACCGAGCACCGCCGCGCAGGCCACCGCCCACAGCATGCGCCCCCGTCTCATCCACCCCGGCTGTCCAGGCTGTCCCGGCTTCCCCTTGGCCCTCATGAGGCTGGAAGCTAGCCCAGCCGGGACGCCCCGTCCAGAGAGGCCCGGCCCCGGCCCCCCGTGTCTACGTGTCTCGCCTCGCGCGGTCCGTCCGGCCCTCCTACTGTGCTGCACAAGGGCGCCCCACGCCCTGGGCGACGTACGAGGAGGTCGCGATGGACCGGCAGGGGAACCGCTCATGAACGCGCCGGCCCCGGTGACGGTGACCGACGACCGCGCCGCCCACCGCTACGAGGCCCGGCTCGGCGGGCAACTGGCGGGTGTGGCGGCCTATCTGCGGGCCCAGGGAATCCTCGCCCTCGTGCACACCGAGGTGGACCCGGTGTACGAGGGCAACGGCGTCGGTTCGGCGCTGGCCCGGCACGCGCTGGACGCGGCGCGGGCGGACGGGCTGCGAGTGCTGGCCGTGTGCCCGTTCGTCGCGGGCTGGATGGACCGGCACCCCGAGTACCGGGACCTGGCCTACGAGAACCGCAGCAAGGTCACGGACTGACCGCGTCGGCGCGCGGCCCGGCAGCACCCACGGACCGTCCGGTTCAGCCTGCGCGGCAGATCCACACCGGAATCCAGCCCCACCTGCCCCAGTGGCAGTGCGCGGGCGGGGACGGCGCGACGGTGGGCGCGGGAGTGGGTACGGAGGTCGGGGTGGGAGTGGGTGTGGGTGTGGGTGTGGGTGTGGGCCGGTGCGTGGGGCCGATGGTCGGCCCGGTGGTGGGCGTCGGCCCGCCGGTCGGTGCGGACGCCGTCGGACGCGGATCGGCGTCCGTGGCCGAGCCGGTGGGCCCCGGCACGGGTCCCGGCCGTCCGGTCGCGGTCGGCACGGGGGCTGGCGAGGCGGCCGGCGACACCGCCGGCGCGCTCGGCCGGGACTCCGGCGGCGCACTCGCGGTGCCGCTCCCGGCCGGTGCGGCCGGTGCGGGCGCGGCACCGGTGGGAGTGGTGGGAGTGGTGGGCCCGGAATCGGTGGGCCCGGAAACCGCCGCCCCGGAAGGCACCGGCCGCTCCGCCGCGGCCTGCCTGCCCGGCCGCGCGTCGCCGCTTCCGCCGGGCGCTGCCGGGGCCACCGCCGCCTGCTCGGCCGGTGCCCCCGTTCCGCCACCGGTCAGCACGGCGCCCGCGGCCACCGCCACACCGACTGCCACCGCCACACCGACCCCCGCGACGGTGGCACCGACGGGCCCGGCCTGCCCGATCCGGCCGTGCAGCAGGTGCCGTACGCAGGTCCGGACGGAGGTGAGCGCGCCGCTGCCCGCCGCGTGCCCGCCGCCGGCCGCGGCGGCCCCGGCCCCCGCCAGCGGCATCAGGAACTTCGCCGAACCGCCCGCCAGCAGCACCAGCAGCGCGGGCCCGGTGAGCGCGGGCAGCCGGTCGTTGGCCCTGGTCAGCAGCGCCAGCCGGGCTTGGCAGTCGGCGCAGCCGGTGAGGTGGCCCGCGACCGTGCCGGTCTGCTTCGCGGTGGTCTCGCCCCGCACGAAAGCGGGCAGCCGCTCCCAGTAGCGTGCGCACGCCGGGTCGTCCGGTGTGCCGGGCACCGCGCCGAGGAACGCCTGCCGCATCCCCTCCCTGGCCCGGTGCAGCAGGACCGCCGTCGCACCCTTGTTCGTCCCGATCGCCCTGCCGACCGCCTCCAGGGGCTGGCCCTCGGCCTCCGCCAGCCACAGTGCCGTCACCCAGCGCCGCGGCAGCTGCCCCAGGACGCGGGCGAGGAGTTCGACGTGGGCGATGCGCTGCGCCGGGTTGGCGGACTCGGCCGCCGGCCCGGCCCCGGACCACGCCGGTCCGCCGTCCGCGGGGTCCCGCGGTGTCTCGCGGGCGGCGGCCGCGCCGACGGCCGAGGCCAGGTGCCGGATGGTGGTGCGCAGGTAGGCGGGCACGTTGTCGATGCGGTGTCCGGCCCGGATGCGGCGCCAGACCCGGAAGTGCGCCTCGGCGACCAGGTCCTCCGCGAGCCAGCCGCTGGTCGTCAGCGACCGCGCGTACCCGACCAGACGCGGGTGCTCGCGCTCGTAGAGCCGGGCGTAGTCGTCCGCCGCCGACTCCGGGGACACCGCGGATGCATCGGACATGAACGAACAACCCCTGACGTGTCACCACCGGCCCCGGGGCCGCCGGAACCGGACGCACACGTTCGGGTTCCTGCGGCCTCGCATGGGTTTCGTCAGCGTAAGGACCGGAAGTCCGCGCGATCAAAAGTTCGTGACGCACCTCACGCGGTCATCAGGTGCACTGGCGTCATGCCCGGCGCGTCTTACGGGTCATAGAGGCAAGGACCTGTCCGCACCAGCATCGAGGAGCCGGCGATGCCCCATGTCATCGACCACGCCGTGCACGCCCGCCTGATCGCGACCGCGCCCCGGTCGCGCCCCGTCCCCGCCCGGCTGCGCTACGACAGCGGCGACCCGCTCGCGGTGCGGGTCGTCTTCCCGCCCGTGGCGTCGTTGGACGGGGCCGAAGTCGTATGGACGTTCGCCCGCGATCTGCTGGCGGCGGGCCTGCGGGAGCCGGCCGGCCGGGGCGACGTGCACATCTGGCCGTGCGGACCGGAGTACACGATGCTGGAGTTCCACACCGCCGACGGCCTGGCCATGGTGCAGTTCCGGGCCCGTGACCTGCGCGGCTTCCTGATGCGGTCGTACGGCGTCGTGGCCCTCGGCAGCGAGGGCCGGTACCTGGACGTCGAGGGCGACCTCGCGGCCCTGCTGCGCGAGGCGTAGCCCGGTGGGCGCGGCGGTCCCTGCCTCCCCCCGGCCGCACCCGACGAGCTTCCCCCACCGCCCGGCCGCACCCGGCGAGTTCCCCACCGCTCCGGCCGCCGCTTGACTTGGAGTGCGCTCCAGCGTGGAGAGTGAGTCCCGTTCGCGATCACGCGACCACGGCACTCCCCGAGGAGCATCAGCATGCGCACCACCACGCTCGGCAGCACCGGCCCCGAGGTCGGCGTCATCGGTCTCGGCTGCATGGGCATGACCCACGCCTACGACCCGGACGGCCGGGACGAGGCCACCTCCGTCCAGGTGATCCGGCAGGCCGTCGATCTCGGCGTGACGCTGATCGACACCGCCGACGTCTACGGCCCGTACACCAACGAGGAGTTGGTGGGCCGGGCGCTGGCGGGCGGGCACCGGGAGCGGGTGGTGCTGGCGACGAAGGTGGGGCTGGTGACCGGCGAGATCACGCCGGAGAACACGAGCGGACTGGTGCGCAACGGCCGTCCCGAGCACATCCGCCGCTCCATCGACGCGAGCCTGCGCCGCCTGGGCACCGATTATGTGGACCTCTACCAGCTGCACCGGGTGGACCCGGAGGTGCCGGTCGAGGAGAGCTGGGGCGCGCTGGCCGAGGCCGTCCAGGCGGGCAAGGCCCGGCACATCGGCCTGTCGGAGCCGACCGTCGAGGAGATCCGGCGCGCCCAGGCGGTCCACCCGGTCGCCTCCGTGCAGTCCGAACTGTCGCTGTGGACCCGCGACGCGCTCGACGCCGTCCTGCCGTACTGCGAGGAGCAGGGCATCGCCTTCCTGCCGTTCTCGCCGCTCGGCCGGGGCTTCCTGACCGGCAGCATCACCTCCTTCGACGAACTGGCGGAGGACGACTTCCGGCGCCGGCTGCCGCGCTTCCAGCAGGAGGCGCTGAAGGCCAACCTGGAGCTGGTGGCCAAGGTGCGCGCCATCGCCGGGCGGTACGGTGCCTCGCCCGCGCAGGTCGCCCTCGCCTGGGTGCTCGCCCAGGGGCGGTTCGTCGTTCCGATCCCCGGCACCAAGACGCCCAAGTACCTGGTGGACAACGCGGGCGCGGCGGACCTGTCCCTGCCGGCGGAGGCGCTGGCCGAACTCGACGCCCTGCCGGCGGCCGCGGGCACCCGCTACTGAGCGCGGCGCCGCCCCGGCGCGGCGGGCGGCCCCGGGGCGGCGGGGCCCGCGGGCGGACGCGCGCCGCCGTCCCGGCCCGGCGCCGTCCCCGCCCGCGCCGTCTCAGCCCGCGCCCGCCCCGTCGAACAGCTGGGACAGGTGCATGTCCAGGAGCCCGACGGCCTTCTCGGGGGTGTGCACGTCCAGCAGGATGTACGTCGAGAGGCCGTCGGCCAGGCAGATCAGCACCATCGCCTCGTCCTCGGCGTCCCGTTCGGCGCTCACCTCGCCCCGCTCCACCGCCAGCCGCAGCTGGTCGGCGAAGAAGCCGCGCAGTCTGGGGATGCCGTCCCGGGCGTCGGTGCGCAGCGACGGGTCGTGCACGGCCCGGTGGAAGTGGGCCACGCCCACCAGGAAGCCGGTACGGCTCTGCTCGTCCAGCGGCAGCATCCCCATGAGGCAGGCGCGCAGGATGTCGCGCGGCGTCGGCTCCCCGTCCAGCGCCTCGATGCGTGCGCGGATGCGCTGCTGGGCGAGGGTCTCGATGTAGCGCAGCGCGAAGACCAGCATCTCGTCCTTGGTGCGGAAGTAGTGCTGGAGCCGTCCCAGGGACATGCCGGCCTCGGCGGCCACGTCCCGCAGGCTCGCGCCCTCCAGCCCCCGGGTGCTCGCGATCCGCCACAGCGCCTCGGAGATCTCCCGCCGCCGCGCCTCGTGGTCCACCTTCTTGGGCACGTGCCCTCGCCTTCTTTTTTACAAGTCGCTCGTACCGTTATAACGTAACGCTACTCAATACGCCTGACTTGCAAAGAACGGGGAGCCTCCATGTCCGCACCCGCCACGCCCCAGCTGCGGCCCCCCCGCAACCGGGTCGACCCGCGCGCCCGCCGCTGGTGGACCGTCCAGGCGCTGCTGACGGTCAGCGGGCCGCTGCTGCTCACCGCGCTCGCCCTGGCCGTCTGCTCGGTGCTGCTCTTCCCGGGCGCCCTGCCCTGGCTCGGCCCGCTGCTGCTCGTCGTCCTGGTCCTGCCCGCGCTCGGATACCTGCTGGTCATGCCGCGGTGGCGGTACTCGGTGCACGCCTGGGAGCTGGGCGACCGCGCGGTGTACGCGGCGAACGGCTGGTTCTGGCAGAAGCGGCGGATCGCGCCGCTGTCGCGGGTGCAGACGGTGGACACCGTGCGCGGCCCCGTGCAGCAGCGGTTCGGGCTGGCGACGGTCACCGTCACCACCGCCTCCACCGCCGGCGACGTGAAGATAGCCGGGCTGTCCGACGCGGACGCCGAGGAGCTGTCGCGCCGGATCGGCGAGGCCGCACAGGCCGTGCCGGGTGATGCCGCATGACCGCCACCGCACCGCACGCGCCCGGCGCACCGCAGCGGTGGCACCGGCTGGACCGGCGCACCCTCCTGGTGCACTGCGGCTGGATGGCCGCGCCGCTCGGCTCGTGGGCGCTGACCGCGCTGGCCACCGGCGGCCGGATCACGCCGGGCGCCTGGATCACCCTGTCCGTCATCGCGGTCAGCTTCGCGGTCCTGACCGTGATCGGCCTGATCCGCTGGGCCCGCACGGACTACCGCGTCACCCACGACTCCTTCGAGGTGCGCAGCGGGGTGCTGACCCGGCGGCTGCGTTCCGTACCGCTGCACCGCATCCGTACGGTCGACCTGACCGCCTCGCCGCTGCACCGGCTGATGGGCGTCACCGTCCTGCGGGCCGGTACCGCGGGCTCCGCGGGCGGCAGCGCCGAACTGTCCCTGGAGGCACTGACGGCGGCCGACGCGGAGCGGCTGCGGGCCGCGCTGCTGGCCCGCGCCGACGCCGCCGCGGCCGAGGACCCGGTCGTCTCCCGCATCAACTGGCGCTGGCTGCGCTATGCGCCGCTCACCTTCTGGGTCATCGGCGGTGTCTTCGCCGCCGCCGGCGGCGTCTACCGCGTCCTGGACGGTGCCGGCATCGAGCCGTGGCGGCTGGGCATCGTGCGCAGCGCGTTCGACGAGTTCGGCACCGGCGCGCTCTGGATCACCATCCCGCTCGCGCTGCTGGCCGTCCTCGCCCTCGGAACGGTCGGTGCGCTCGTCCTCTACGTCGAGGGCTGGTGGGGCTTCCGCCTCGAATGGACCGACGCGCAGACGCTGCGGGTACGCCGTGGCCTGCTCACCACCCGGTCGGTGACCATCGAACGGGCCCGGCTGCGCGGGGCGGTGCTGCGCGAACCGCTGCTGCTGCGGGCGGGCGGCGGCGCCACCGTACGTGTGGTCGCGGGCGGCCTGGGCAACAAGGAGGAGAACCGCAAGCGCAGCGTCGTGCTGCCGCCCGCGCCGCGCACGGAGGCGGTGCGCGCGGCCTCCGGAACCCTGCGCGCTGCCTTCCCGGACACCGAGCTGCGCTCCCACCCGAAGGCGGCACTGCGGCGGCGCCGCACACGCGGGCTGCTCCTCGTCACGCTCCCGGGCACCCTCGTCCTGGCACTCCTGGGCGGGCTGCTGACGCCCGTACTGCTGCACTGCGCCTGGGTGTTCGCGCTGGTGTCGGTGCCGCTGGTGCTGTGGTCGGCCCGGGACGCATACCGCAGTCTGGGGCACGGCCTCCAGGGGCGCCACCTGATCGCGCGCTCCGGCACGTTCAGCCGGGACACCGTCGCGCTCCGGCGGGAGGCGATCGGGGCCTGGACGTTCTCCACCACCCCGTTCAGCCGGCGGACCGGACTGGTCACCCTCACCGCGGCGGTCGCGGCCGGCGAGGACGGCTACCACGTCCGCGATCTCGCGGCGGACGAGGCACCGGCCCTGGCGGCGGCCGCGGCGCCCGGGATCCTGGAGGAATTCCTGGACCACGGCGACCACGGCCCGGCCCGCGGCCACGGGAACGCGGGCCCCGGACGGCATCGCAAAACCATGCCAACCCACGCGTTGCACCGGAACCATGACGACCTGGACATGACATAGATCACACCCCTGTCACGTGCACGGCGAGTGCGGGCACACCGTCCTACATGGCGTAAGCCATGTCCCCGACCCGACAGCCGTAAGGGAGCAGCCGCGGTGCCCAGTGTCATCGACCAAGCCGTCCAGGTACGTCTCATCGCGACCGCGCCCGGCTCGCGTTCCGTGCCCGCGGTCCTGCACTACCACCGAGCCGACCCGCTCGCGGTGCGGATCTCCTTCCCCCCGGAGATCTCGCTGGACGGCGCCGCGGTCGACTGGGCGTTCGCCCGCGAGCTGCTCGCCGACGGGCTGGAGACCCCGGCGGGCACCGGCGATGTGCGGGTGCGCCCGCTGGGCCCGGAGCGGACGGTGCTGGAGTTCCACGTCGAGGACGGCGTCGCGATGGTCCAGGTCCGCACCGCCGACCTGCGCAGCTTCCTGGACCGTACGTACCGGGCCGTGCCCGCGGGCCGCGAGCAGCAGCACATGGACGTGGACCGCGGGCTGGCGGAGCTGCTCGGCGACGCGTGACAGCGGTGTCCGGGCCCCGGTCCCCGGGGTCCCGGCACCGCTTCCGGCGCCCGCTCAGCGCTGCGGGAACCCGAATCCGTAGCCCTGCTGCTTCATCCAGGGCAGCAGCCGTTCCAGCGCCCCGACCGTCTGGCTGCGGTCGCCGCCGCCGTCGTGGAAGAGCACGGTCGGGCCGTTGCGCAGCTCCTTGCGCACCGTGCGCACGATCGCGTCGGTCCCCGGCCGCTCGAAGTCCTTGCTGTCCACGTTCCAGCCCAGCGGGCGCATGCCCCGCTCCGCGGCCACCTTCCTGCTGTACGGGGTGAAGGCGCCGCCCGGCGCCCGGTAGTACTCCACCTTCGGACCGCCCGCCGCCTGCTCGATCATCTCCTGCGCCGCCACGATCTGCCGCGACTGGTAGCTCTCGGGCCGGTGGTCCATGCCGGTGTTGTGGCTGATGGTGTGGTCGCACAGCCTGTGACCGGCCGCCGCCACCTGCTTGACCAGGTCCGGGTGGGCCTTCGCCGACGGGCCGATCATGCAGAAGGTGGCCTTGACGTCGTACTTCTTCAGCACGGCCAGCACCTTCGGGGTCCAGACCGGGTCCGGGCCGTCGTCGATGGTGATGTTCAGGCTCTTTCCGGGCCGGTCGGAGGCGTGCACGATGCTCTGGTCGACCGGGGCGGGCCCCGCCTGTTCGGTGGTGCCGGCGTGCGCCTCGGAGGTGGCGCCGGACTGCCCGAAGGTCAGATAGCCCGCCACCCCCAGCGAGGCCACCGCCACCGCGGCCACCCCGATGATCCCGCTCCGCCTGCCGTGCCGTGCCATGCGTATCCCGTCCCTACTGCCGTGCGCGGGCCACCGCGGACATGCGTACGGACGCCACCGTCGGCGCCGTACGATTCCCCCTGCGGTGCGCTCGCGCGCTTACTGCTGTGCATCACGACAGATGCGAAGAATTGCGGGCAGGATCCGTCTGTTACCGATCCATCATGAAACTTATTGATACTGGTCCCATGCCCCGAGTACTTCTCATCGAGGACGACGCCGCGGTGCGCGACGGCGTGACCCTCGCGCTGCGCCGGCGCGGCCACGAGGTGGCGGCCGCGGCCAGCGGCGAGGACGGCCTCGACCTCCTCCCTGCCTTCCGCCCCGACATCGTGCTGCTGGACCTGATGCTCCCGGGCAAGGACGGCTTCGAGGTCTGCCGGCGCATCCGCGCCGACCGCCAGCTGCCGATCATCATGCTCACCGCCCGCGGCGACGACCTGGACGTGGTGCTCGGACTGGAGGCGGGCGCCGACGACTACATCGTCAAACCCGCGCGCGGCGAAGTGCTGGAGGCCCGCATCCGCGCGGTGCTGCGGCGTACCGCACTGCCCGCCGACGGTGCCGCCGGCCCCGCCGAGCCCGGCCCCGCCCCCGTGGAGACCTACGGCGAACTGGCCGTGGACCGTGCCGGACTGGTCGTCACCAAGGGCGGCGCCGATCTGCCGCTGGCCCCCTCGGAGATGAAGCTGCTGCTGTTCCTGTCCGCGACGCCCGGCCAGGTCTTCAGCCGCCAGCAGTTGCTGGAACACGTGTGGGAGCACAGCTACCACGGCGACGCGCGCCTGGTGGACGCGTGCGTGATGCGGCTGCGCACGAAGATCGAGGACACCCCGCGCAGCCCCCGGTACGTCCAGACCGTGCGCGGCTTCGGCTACCGCTTCGGCCCCCTGTGAGGCGCCCAAGGCCCGCGGGCGGCGCGCGCCGCCCCCTGCTGCCGCGTTCGCTGCCCCGCGGCCTGCGGGCCCGGCTCGTCGTCGCGTTCCTGCTGGTCGCCGCGGTCAGCGCGCTGACCACCGCGGCACTGACCTACCGCGAGGCCCGCAACGCCATCCTCCAGCGCTCCCAGGACACCGCGATCCAGGACCTCAGGGGGCAGGTCAACTCGCTCGCGCCCGACCTCGCGGTGCCGCCCACCCGGGAGGACCTGGAGGAGTTCGCCCGGCAGCTGGACCGCTCCGGCCGGGCCCGGGACTGGGACGTGTACGTCCGGTACGAAGGCGTCGCCGAGGACGAGCGCGGCCGGCGCCACCCGGTCGTCGTCCCCGAGGAGCTCCGGGAATCGGTCGAGAAGCGCCATGTGACCGCCTTCCAGCGGGTGGACCGCAACGGCGATCCGTGGCTGCTGATCGGCATGCCGGTGCTGCAGTCGCAGACCGGGAGCCGCAAGGCGGCCCCGCTGTCCGTCTACGCCCAGCTCCCGCTGCGCGCGGAGGAGGCCAATGTCGAGGCGCTGGTGAGCGCCGCGCAGCGGGGCGCCCTTCCGGCGCTCGCGCTGGCCGTGGTCCCGGCGCTGCTCGCGGCCCGCGGTGTGCTGCGGCCGGTGCGCGGGCTGCGGCAGGCCGCCGGGCGGATCGCGGAGGGCAAGCTGGAGACCCGGCTGGAGGTCAAGGGCGCCGACGAGCTGGCCGACCTGTCCCGGACGTTCAACGACATGGCCGCCAAGCTGGAGGAGAGCGTGGCCGACCTGCGGCGCATGGAGGCCAACGCCCGGCGCTTCGCGGCCGACGTCTCGCACGAGCTGCGCACACCGCTGGCCGCGATGAGCGCCGTCACCGACGTGCTCGACGAGGACGCCGACGCGCTCGACCCGGACACCGCCTCCGCGGTCCGCCTGATCAGCCAGGAGACCGGCAAGCTGGCGCGGATGGTCGAGGACCTGATGGAGGTCTCGCGCTTCGACGCCGGGGCCGCGGCGCTGCACCTGGACGAGGTGGACGTCGCCGAGACGATCCGCAAGACGCTCCAGGCCCGGGCCTGGCAGGGCCGGGTGGGCACCGAACTGCCGGACGGCGTACGGGCCCGGCTGGACCCGCGGCGGCTGGACGTCGTGGTGGCCAACCTCGTCGGCAACGCGCTGCACCACGGCGGGGAGCCGGTACGGGTGCTGCTGCGGGCGCCGGAGCCGGGCGACGGGCGGCTGGTGATCCGGATCGTGGACAGCGGTCCGGGCATCGACCCCGAGGTGCTGCCGCACGTCTTCGACCGCTTCTACAAGGCGGACTCCGCGCGCGCCCGTTCCGAGGGCAGCGGGCTGGGCCTGGCCATCGCCATGGAGAACGTACGGCTGCACGGCGGGACCATCCAGGCCGCCAACTGCCCTGAGGGGGGCGCGGTGTTCACCGTGGAACTGCCGCTGCCCGAGCAGGGGGCGAGCGGCGGCGCGGAAGCGTCCGAGACGGCCGGGGAGCCGGCGCGGGGGCCCGTGGACGGTGCCGCCGCGGACCGGGACAGCGCGGACCGTACCAAGAGCGGCGCGGCCGGTGCGGACCGGACCCGGGACGCCGCGGACGACGGCGGCGATCCCCAGGTCGAGGCGCCGGCGGACCGCGGACGAGGGCCGGCCGCGCCGGCCGGGAAGGCGGACCCGACGTGAAGCTGTTGAACTCCGCACGGGCCCGGCACATCGCGCTGGGCGGGCTGCTGGCGGCTGCGCTGGGCGGGCTGTCGGCGAGCGCCCTCACCGGCTGCGGCATCGCGCCGACCGGCGTGATCGACGCGGGCGAGCCGGCGCACGGCGTCAAGGCGCCCGGCAAGCCGGCGCCCGACGTGCAGCTGTACTTCCTCGGCCCGGCCGGCATGCGCGCCGCCAGCCGCCCCGCGAACGCGCCGGTCGGCCCGGAGGAGGCGATCCAGCTGCTGCTGGCCGGCCCCAACGAGGCCGAACGGCAGCGCGGGCTGACCAACGTGCTGCCGGTGCTGCCCGGCCGGATCACCGCGGAGGCGCAGGACGGCGCGGTCACCGTCCGCCTGCCCGTGAACGCCAAGCGGCTCGACACCCCCTCGATGAGCCAGCTGGTGTGCACCGCCGCCAACGCCAACGTGCCCGGCAGCCGCCGGCCCTCGGACGTCCGGGTCACCCTGGTCGGCGACGGCGTCCGGGTCGGCCCGATGGTGTGCGGCGGCACCAACGCCTTCCCCCTCATCCAGCCCGGGCCCTCGGCCGTCGCTCCCGCCCCGGAGGACTGACGCCGCCCCCGCCGGTTCCCCTACGATCACCCACGGACACGGGGGCACGGGGCACGGCGGGCTGGGGACATCGGGAGGCGGGTCGGATGGCCGGTGCAGGGGTGTACGACCAGGCGTACGACCACATCGTCGTCGGCGCCGGGTCCGCGGGCTGTGTGCTCGCGGCCCGGCTGTCCGAGGACCCGACGGTGCGCGTCGCGCTGGTGGAAGCGGGCGGGCCGGACCGCAAGCAGGAGATCCGCGTCCCGGCGGCCTTCCCCAAGCTCTTCCGGACCCCGTACGACTGGAACTTCACCACGGTGCCCCAGGCCGGCCTGCACGGACGGGAGTTGTACTGGCCGCGCGGCCGGACCCTGGGCGGTTCCTCGTCGCTCAACGCGATGATGTGGGTGCGCGGCCACCGTGCCGACTACGACGGCTGGGCCGAGACGGCGGGCGAGGAGTGGTCCTGGGACGGGGTGGCCCGCTACTTCCGGCGGGCGGAGCGCTGGGCCGGACCGCCCGGTGGCACCGTGCACGGCGCCACCGGACCCCTGTGGATCTCCCCGGCGCGCGACGCCCACCCGCTGACCGGCGCCTTCCTCGACGCGTGCGCGGAGGCCGGTCTGCCGCGACTCGCGGAACTCAACGGGCCGGACCACAGCGGCTGCGCGCCCACCCCGCTCAACCAGCGGCGCGGGCGCCGGTGGAGCGCCGCCGACGGCTATCTGCGCCCGGCGCTGCGGCGCGCGAACCTGCGGGTCGTCACGGGGCAGGAGGTGCGCCGGGTGCTCTTCGAGGACGGCCGGGCGTACGGCGTCGAGCTGCCCGGCGGGCGGCTGCGGGCGCGCCGCGAGGTCGTCCTGTGCGCCGGCGCGATCGGCTCCCCGCAGCTGCTGCTGCGCTCCGGCGTGGGCGACCCCGGGCAGCTGGCGGAGGCCGGCATCGCTCCGGTGGCCGAACTGCCCGCGGTGGGCCGCCACCTCCAGGACCACCTGTCCGTACCGGTCCTGATGCGCACCGCGCTGCCCCGCACGCTCACCGGCGCCGACACCCCCGCGAACGTCGCGCGCTACCTGCTGTCCCGCCGGGGCCCGCTGACCTCCAACATCGGCGAGGCCGTGGCGTTCGTGCGCAGTTCCGAGGATCTGGCCGTACCGGACCTGGAGCTGATCTTCGCGCCCGTCCCGTTCGTCGGACACGGTCTCCGGGCGCCGACCGAACACGGCGTCACCATCGGCGTGATCCTGCTGCGGCCGGAGAGCCGCGGCCGGATCACCCTGGGCGACGGCCCGGACGCGCCGCCGCTCATCGACCCGGGCTACCTGACGTCCGACGCGGACCTGCCGCGGCTGCTGGCCGGGGTCCGCTTCGCCGAGCGGCTGTACGGGACGCGCGCGCTGGCCCCGCACGTCACGAAGCCGCTGGAACCCTGGCCCGGCGCACAGGACGACCGGACCGCCGGGGAGACCGTCCGCGCCCTCGCCGAAACCCTCTACCACCCGGTGGGCACCTGCCGGATGGGCACCGGCGACGACACCGTGACCGACCCCCGCCTGCGGGTGCGGGGCGTCACCGGGCTGCGCGTCGCGGACGCCTCGGTCATGCCGGCGATTCCCCGCGGGCACACCCACGCCCCCACCGTGATGATCGCCGAACGGGCCGCGGACCTGCTCCGCGCCTGACCGGCCGTTCCGGTGCGTACATGCGCGATCCGGCGGAAAGCCGGACACTGGATCACCCGGGACGGCACCCCGGAACGGCACAGGGAGTGACGCCCGTGTACCCACCGTGACGAGCCCCGCGGGGAAGGCGGACGCAACGGACGACGGGAGGGACCGATGACGGAATCCATGCTCCGCGACCGGACCAGGCGGGGGCTCGGCCGCCTGGTCGACCGGTACCTGGACCTGCCCGAGCCGGTCACGCCCGATGTCGAGTGCGTCCGCGACCTGCGCGTGCCCATGCGGGACGGCACCGTGCTGCTCGCCGACCGCTACCGGCCGCGCGGCGCCGGGCCGCTGCCGGTGGTGCTGCTGCGCACCCCGTACGGCAAGCACAAGCCGGACATCAGGCTGTTCGCGGGCGTGCTGGCCCGGCGCGGCTTCCAGGTCGTGGCGCAGAACGTACGCGGCGTCTTCGGCTCCGGCGGCGACTTCCGCGCCTTCGTGCACGAGAAGGAGGACGGGCTGGACACCGCGGCGTGGCTGCGCGAACGGGCGTGGTGCGACGGCCGGCTGGCCACCGCGGGCGCCAGCTACCTCGGGCACACCGAGTGGGCGATCGGCCCGTACCTGGACCCGCCGCTGGAGGCGATGTGCCTGGGCATCACCACCTCCGGCTTCCCCGCCGCCTTCTACCCGGGCGGGGTGCTGGCGCTGCACAACATGCTGGTGTGGTCCTCCGCGACGGGCACCCAGGAGGAGGCGCCGCTCGGCGGACTGCTGCCCAACCCGCTCCAGACCCGCAGGGTGCAGCGCGCGATGCGCACGCTCCCCGTCGGCGAGGCCGACCTCGCGGCCATAGGGCGGCCGGAGCGCTTCCTGCGCGAGGTCAGCGCGCACGCGGTGCCCGGCGACGACTTCTGGGCGCCGATCGACCACAGTGCGGCGGCGCTGCGGATGTCCACGCCGACCAGCATGGTGACCGGCTGGTGGGACCTGTTCCTGCCGTGGCAGCTGCGCGACTTCGCGGCGCTGACCGCCGCCGGGCACCGCTCGCGGATCACCATCGGGCCGTGGGCGCACGACCGGAACGCGCTCAAGGCCACGCTCACCGACCACGTCTCCTGGCTGAGCGCGCAGCTCGCCGGCGACGCGACGCAGCTGCACCAGTCCCCGGTCCGCCTCTACCTCCAGCGGGCGGGCCGCTGGCTGGACTTCGACCGGTGGCCGCCGCCGCAGTCGGTGCCGACGCCGCTGCGCCTCCAGCCGTCCGGCGGGCTCGACTGGCCGGAGCCGCCGGACGGCGCGCCCGACCGGTTCACCTACCACGGCGCCGACCCGACCCCGTCGACCGGCGGCCCGCTGCTGCTGCCGGGCGAGATCCGGCAGCAGGACAACGCGGCCGTCGAACGGCGGCCCGACGTCCTGGTCTTCACCGGCCGGCCGCTCCCCCGCGACCTGGACCTGATCGGCCCGGTGTCGGCCGTGGTGCACGTCCGTACCGACTCCGGGCACGGCGATGTCTTCGTCCGGCTGTGCGACGTGGACCGGGCCGGGATCTCCCGCAACGTCACCGACGGCATCCTGCGCCTGCGCCCGGGCTCGCCGCCCGCGGACGCCGACGGCGTGGTGACGGCCCGGGTGGAGATGCACCCGACCGGCTACCGGTTCCTGCGCGGGCACAGCCTGCGGGTGCAGGTGGCGGGCGGCGCGTTCCCCCGGTACGCGCGCCACCACGGGACCGGGGAGCCGGTCGCGTCCGCCGTCGCCTGCCGGCCGATACGGTTCGAGGTCTTCCACGAGCCGGGCCGCCCCTCCGCGGTCGTGCTGCCGCTGATGACCGCGCCCGCCCCGCCCGGCGGGAGTGAACCGGCCTGAGCGCGGTACTCGTCGTCCCGTCCGCGCGCCGCGCGGCCGGCACCGGCGACGGTGCCCCGCCGAGGGCCCACGGGGCCGAGGAGATGCCATGGGACTGGTCAAAGCGGCCGTCATCGTGCTCGACTGCGCCGAGCCGGAGAAGCTGGCGGACTTCTACGCCGACTTCCTGGAGGGCGAGATCCGCACCGAGCACCTGCCCGACCGGGTGGAGGTCATCGCCAACGGCGCCCAGCTGTCCTTCCGCCGCGACCTGAACATGACGCCGCCGACCTGGCCGCGTCCCGACAGCTCGCTCCAGGCCCATCTGGACCTGCTGGTCGACGAGGCGGACATGGATGAGGCGGAGCGCAAGGCGGTCGGTCTCGGCGCGCGCCCGCTGGACACCAAGGACGACACCGGCCCCCGCGAGGTGCGGATCTACTCCGATCCGGCCGGGCACCCGTTCTCGCTGCGCTGCTCGCTCCAGTCGGGCCCGAAGACCGACTGAGCCCGCGCCGCGCGCTGCCTGGGCCGGCGCTCAGCCGGCGTCCGGCCGTCGCGGGCCCACGGTGATCACCACGTACCCCTCACCCGGGCCCCAGGCGCAGCCGCAGGAAGCGCGGCCGGTACAGCTCGACATCGCCGTTGATCTGGGCGTCGGAGGGGACGCCCGGTGGTCCGAGCCAGTTGATGTCGTAGCTGAGCAGGAGTTGGCCCGCGGCGTCGGTGAACTCCGGGTGCGCCTGCGGGTTGTACGCGGCGACGCGGTGCTGTCCGGTGGGGTCGGCCGGCCGGGGCGGGGTGATGCGTCCGGCCGGGCCGTGCCACGGTCCCTCGGCCGAGCACGACCAGTAGGTGGTGACGGAGGACAGGGCGTTGCCGGGCGCCCCCGGCGTGTCCATCGACAGCAGCACCCACGTGGCGCCGTCCCGTACGACGGTGAAGGAGCTGCCCACGCCGCGGCCCGCGCCCGCGCGGATCACCGGGGCCGCCCGGTCCGCGTGCGGCTGCCAGTCCTTCCCGTCCCAGAACCGCCACGCCCCGGCCTGTCCCAGCTGTCCGGTGGGCACCCGGGCCAGGTAGGCGTTGGAGGTGGGGCGCGACGGCCCGTCGTCCCCGCCGTAGACGTACGTCCACGCGCCGTCCTGTACGGAGGCGGTGCCGTACAGGACGCGGCGCGCGGGGTCCTGTACGGAGGACTGGTCGACGACCGGGGTGATGCCTTCCAGCCGCAGGTCGGGGAGGGAGAGGGTGGCGACCTCGGTCGCGCGGGGGACGCCGAAGATCCACGGACCCTGGCCGGGCGTCCGGTTCCACAGCAGGACGCGGACGACCTGTTCCGGGGAGCCGGGCGTACGGGGTTCCACGTGTGCCTGCACCGGCCAGCGCCAGCCGTCCGGCAGGTCGGGGAAGTACGGTCCGGTCCCGGAGCCGGTGGTGCCGGTCAGGGTGCGTTCCAGGCGGCCCGAACGGCCCATGACGACGAGGGAGTTGTGCACCAGGGCGGGGGTGCGGCCGGTGTCGGAGGAGCGCCGGTGGTACGGCCGCCCCTGCGGGTCGGGCGGCGGCTGGATCCGGTCGGTGAAGGTGTCGGAGAAGATCCACAGGGTCCGGCCGTCCGGCAGCCGGACGGAGTGGGTGCCGTCGCCGCCGGTCCAGTCGTCCACCCGGGTGTTGTCGTTGCCGTAACGGGTGAATTCCCGGGTGAAGCGGGATTCCGCCGACCACGAGGTGATCTTCCGGCCGGTGCACGCCGGGCGCTCGTCGCCGGGGCGCACGAGGAGCAGGACCACGCCGGCGAGCAGGGCGAGTACCGCCGTCACGGCGGCGGTTCGCCTCACCGGCACGCGCATGTCCCTCCTCGTCGGGGTGGCGGGGCCGCCCACCGTACAGAACCCGTCCGCCAAGGGCGGCATACCAGCCCATTCGCCATGAAAGCGGCAGGCTGCCCGCCGCAGGCACCTACTCGCGGGTAGCGACACCGCCGGAAGGGCGATCGTAGAGCTTCCCAACGGAGCAATCCCAGGTCAACGAGTGCAAGGTCACAGCCCGATGCCCTGCTGCGGCTAACGACCGTTCGCCTAGCCTGCTGTCATGACCGCCCAGCCCTCCGAACTCCCTCTGGCCGCCGCGTTCCCGGACGCGGACCGCGAGCAGTGGCAGCGCCTGGTCGAAGGCGTGCTGCGCAAATCGGGCGCCGCGGAGGCGACCGGCACCGCCGCCGAAGACGCGCTCGCCACCGCACTCCAGGACGGCATCCAGGTCCGTCCGCTCTACACCGCCGAGGACGCGCCCGCCGCCGCGGCGGCCACCGGCCGCCCCGGGTTCCCGCCGTTCGTCCGGGCCGGCCGTGCCACCGGCAGCACCGTGGCGGGCTGGGACGTACGGCAGCGCCACGCGGACACCGATCCGCGGCGCGCCAACGAGGCGGTCCTCGCCGATCTGGAGAACGGCGTCACCTCGCTGTGGCTGGCCGTCGGGGACGGCGGCGTGCCGGTGCCGGAGCTGGCCATCGCGCTCGACGGGGTCTATCTGGACCTCGCGGCCGTCGCCCTGGACGCGGGCGCGGACTTCGCGGAGGCGGCCGACGCGTGGTTCCGGCTCTGCGCGGAGAAGGGCGTGGCGCCCTCCGAGACGGCGGGCACCCTGGGTGCCGATCCGCTGGGCGTGCTGGCCCGCACCGGCCGTTCGGCCGCCCTGGCCGGACACCTGGAGGCGGCGGCCGGGCTGGCCCGGCGGTGCGCCGACGAGGCGCCCCGGATGCGCGCACTGGCCGTGGACGCGCTGCCCTACCACGAGGCGGGCGGTTCGACCGCCGAGGAGCTGGGGTGCTCGCTGGCCGCCGGCGTGGCCTACCTGCGGGAGCTGACCGCGGCGGGCCTCGGTGTGGACGCCGCCTGCGCGCAGCTGGAGTTCCGGTACGCGGCGACCGCCGACCAGTTCCTGACCATCGCCAAGCTGCGGGCGGCCCGGCGGCTGTGGTCGCGGGTCGCCGAGGTGTGCGGCGCCTCCCCCGCGGCCCGCGCGCAGCGCCAGCACGCGGTGACCTCGACGGTCATGATGACCCGTCGGGACCCGTGGGTGAACATGCTGCGCACCACCGTGGCGGGCCTCTCGGCGGGTCTGGGCGGCGCGGACGCCGTCACCGTCCTGCCGTTCGACGCGGCGCTCGGCCTGCCGGACGCGTTCGCCCGCCGTATCGCGCGCAACACCCAGTCGATCCTGCTGGAGGAGTCGCACCTGTCGAAGGTGATCGACCCGGCGGGCGGCTCCTGGTACGTGGAGCGGCTGACCGACGAGCTGGCCCGCGCGGCCTGGGCGTGGTTCCAGGAGATCGAGGCCGCGGGCGGGCAGGCCGCGGCGCTCGGCTCCGGGATGGTCGGCGAGCGGCTGGCCGCGACCTGGCGCCGGCGGTCCGAGGACCTGGCGCACCGCCGTGAACCGGTCACCGGCGTCAGCGAGTTCCCGTTCCTGGCCGAGCCGCCGGTGGAGCGCGAGCCCGCGCCCGTACCGGCCGGCGGCGGTCTGCCGCGGGTGCGCCGGGACGAGGCGTACGAGGCGCTGCGCGCCCGCTCGGACGCGCACCTGGCGGCCACCGGCGCCCGTCCCAGGGCGTTCCTCGCCGCGCTCGGCCCGGCCGCGGTGCACACCGCGCGTGCCGCCTTCGCCTCGAACCTCCTCCAGGCGGGCGGCATCGAGCCGGTGCACGACCCGGTCTCGGTGGACGCGGAGTCGGCGGCCGAGGCGTTCACGGCGAGCGGCGCGGGTATCGCCTGCCTGTGTTCGAGTGACGCGCTCTACGCCGAGCAGGCCGCCGAGGTCGCGGCGGCGCTGAAGGCCGCGGGCGCGCGACAGGTGCTGCTGGCCGGGAAACCGGGCGAGCGGCGGGAAGCATATGTACGAGCCGGAGTGGACGCGTTCGTCTTCGCGGGCTGCGACGCGGTCGGGGTGCTGGCCTCGGCCCTGGATGTCATGGAGGTGGCGTGATGGAGCGCGCGACGGGGCGGGCGGGCGCCATCCCGGACTTCAGCACGGTCGAGCTGGGCGAGCCGCGGGCCCCGGAGGGCGGCGCGGCGCAGTGGACGGCCGCCGTCCAGGAGGCCACCGGCAAGGGCGTCGACGACCTGGTGTGGGAGACGCCCGAGGGCATCGAGGTCAAGCCGCTGTACACCGGCGAGGACCTGGCCGGGCTGGACTTCCTGCGCACGTACCCGGGCATCGCGCCGTACCTGCGCGGCCCGTACCCGACCATGTACGTCAACCAGCCCTGGACCATCCGGCAGTACGCGGGCTTCTCCACCGCCGAGGAGTCCAACGCGTTCTACCGGCGCAATCTGGCGGCCGGTCAGAAGGGCCTGTCGGTCGCCTTCGACCTGCCGACCCACCGCGGCTACGACAGCGACCACCCGCGGGTGACCGGTGACGTCGGCATGGCGGGCGTGGCCATCGACTCCATCTACGACATGCGGCAGCTCTTCTCCGGCATCCCGCTGGACAGAATGACGGTGTCGATGACGATGAACGGCGCGGTGCTGCCCGTCCTCGCGCTCTACATCGTGGCGGCCGAGGAGCAGGGCGTACCGCCCGAGAAGCTGGCCGGGACCATCCAGAACGACATCCTCAAGGAGTTCATGGTCCGCAACACCTACATCTATCCGCCGCGCCCCTCGATGCGGATCATCTCCGACATCTTCGCGTACACCTCGCAGAAGATGCCGCGCTACAACTCCATCTCCATCTCCGGCTACCACATCCAGGAAGCGGGCGCGACCGCCGACCTGGAGCTGGCGTACACCCTCGCGGACGGCGTCGAGTACCTGAAGGCGGGCATCGACGCGGGGATGGACGTGGACTCCTTCGCGCCGCGGCTGTCGTTCTTCTGGGCGATCGGCATGAACTTCTTCATGGAGATCGCCAAGCTGCGGGCGGCCCGGCTGCTGTGGGCGAAACTGGTGCAGCGGTTCGACCCGAAGAACCCCAAGTCGCTGTCGCTGCGCACCCATTCGCAGACCTCCGGCTGGTCGCTGACCGCGCAGGACGTGTTCAACAACGTCACGCGGACGTGTGTGGAGGCGATGGCCGCGACGCAGGGCCACACCCAGTCGCTGCACACCAACGCGCTGGACGAGGCCCTGGCCCTGCCCACCGACTTCTCCGCCCGCATCGCCCGCAACACCCAGCTCTTCCTCCAGCAGGAGTCGGGCACCTGCCGGGTCATCGACCCGTGGGGCGGCAGCGCGTACGTCGAGAAGCTCACCCACGACCTGGCGCACCGGGCCTGGCAGCACATCGAGGAGGTGGAGGCGGCCGGCGGCATGGCCAAGGCCATCGACGCGGGCATCCCGAAGCTGCGCGTGGAGGAGGCCGCGGCCCGTACGCAGGCCCGGATCGACTCGGGGCGGCAGGCGCTGATCGGCGTCAACAAGTACCGGGTGGACACCGATGAGCAGATCGACGTGCTGAAGGTCGACAACTCGGCGGTGCGCGCGCAGCAGATCGACAAGCTGCGGCGGCTGCGCGAGGAGCGCGACGAGGCGGCCTGCCAGGACGCGCTGCGGGCGCTGACCGCCGCCGCCGAGGCCGGTCCCGGCCCGGGCCTGGAGGGCAACCTGCTGGCACTGGCCGTGAACGCGGCGCGTGCGATGGCGACGGTCGGCGAGATCTCCGACGCACTGGAGAAGGTCTACGGACGCCACTCCGGGCAGATCCGTACGATCTCCGGTGTGTACCGAGACGAAGCAGGGCCGTCCTCCGGCGTGGACCGGACCCGGGACCTGGTGGCCGAGTTCGAACGGGCCGAGGGGCGCCGGCCGCGCATCCTGGTCGCCAAGATGGGCCAGGACGGCCACGACCGCGGCCAGAAGGTGATCGCGACCGCCTTCGCCGACCTGGGCTTCGACGTGGACGTCGGCCCGCTGTTCCAGACGCCGGCGGAGGTCGCCCGGCAGGCGGTGGAGGCCGACGTGCACATCGTCGGCGTCTCCTCGCTGGCCGCGGGGCACCTGACGCTGGTGCCCGCGCTGCGCGAGGAGCTGGCGGCGCAGGGCCGGGAGGACATCATGATCGTGGTGGGCGGGGTGATCCCGCCCGGCGACGTCCCGGCGCTCCACGAGGCGGGCGCCGCGGCCGTCTTCCCGCCCGGTACGGTGATCCCCGATGCCGCGTACGACCTGGTCAAGGACCTCGCCGGGGTCCTCGGCCACGAGCTGTGAGCCACCACGTTGACGCCTGAGAAGCCCCGGCCCCGAGCGGCCCGCAAGCGACCGACGATCGACATCGACCAGTACGCGGCAGGCGTGCGGGAGGGTTCCCGGGCCTGGATCGCACGCGCCATCACGCTGGTGGAATCCACCCGGGCCGACCACCGGGCGCTGGCACAGCGGCTGCTGGTCGAGCTGCTGCCGTACTCCGGCGCGGCCCGGCGGGTGGGCATCAGCGGGGTGCCCGGAGTCGGCAAGTCGACCTTCATCGACGCGCTGGGCTCCCAGCTGACCGGCGCCGGGCACCGGGTCGCCGTACTGGCCGTGGACCCGTCGTCCAGCCGTACCGGCGGCTCCATCCTGGGCGACAAGACGCGGATGGAGCGGCTGGCCGCCGACCCGGCGGCGTTCGTCCGCCCCTCCCCCACCTCCGGCACGCTCGGCGGGGTGGCGCGGGCGACGCGGGAGTCCATCGTCGTGATGGAGGCCGCGGGCTATGACGTGGTGCTCGTCGAGACGGTGGGCGTCGGGCAGTCCGAGACGGCCGTCGCCAACATGGTCGACACGTTCCTGCTGCTCACCCTCGCCCGGACCGGCGACCAGCTCCAGGGCATCAAGAAGGGCGTGCTGGAGCTGGCCGACCTGGTGTCGGTCAACAAGGCGGACGGGCCGCACGAGCGCGACGCGAAGTCGGCGGCCCGGGAGCTGTCCGGCGCGCTGCGGCTGCTCCGGCCGCCGGACGCCGTCTGGACCCCGCCGGTCCTGACGTGCAGCGCGCGCGAGGGCACCGGCCTGGACACGGTGTGGGACCGCGTCGAGCAGCACCGCAAGCTGCTGGAGTCCACCGGGGCGCTGGCGGAGAAGCGGCGGGACCAGCAGGTCGACTGGACCTGGTCGATGGTCCGCGAACAGCTGCTGAACCGGCTCCGGGACCACCCAGGGGTGCGGGACGTGGCCCCGGAGGTGGAACGCGAGGTACGGGCGGGCACGCTGACGGCGACGCTCGCGGCCGAGCGCATCCTCGGCGCGTTCGGGATGCCGGACGGCGCGTGAAGGCGCCATGATCGCGTCGAAGGTGTCCGGGTCCACGTCGAAGGCGAGGTGGTGGCCCTCGGGGTCCGGCACCGCGTGACGGGCACGGGTTCCCCAGGTGGTGGGCGCGCCCCGTACGGGTGAGTGCTCACTCCGCCAATGGCGTGCCCCGGCCCGCGAAGTGCGCGACCGCCGCCTCCCCGAACCGCCGCTCGGCCTCGGAGACATAGCCGTCCGCGCGCCGCACCAGGCACAGCGTGCGGCGGCAGCCCGGTACGTCCAGGCGCAGCCAGTGGACCGGCGCCTCGGCCGACTCGTTGCGGGCGATCTCCGGGATGAGCCCGATGCCGAGCCCGGCGCCGATCATGAACTGGGTAGCGGCGGGCTCGTCGCCCTCGCAGGTGATGACGGGGCTGCGGCCCGCCGCGGCGAACAGCCGGTCCAGCAGCTCGCGTTGCCAGTGCCCGCGGCGGGTGGTGACGAAGGGCTCGTCCGCGACCTCGTCCAGGCCGACGCTCGCGCGTCCGGCCAGCGGGTGGCCGACCGGCACGGCCAGCAGGACGTCCTCCTCCTTCAGCACCACCGACCGCAGCCCGGCACCGCTCAGGGGCTGCGAGGCGATGCACAGATCCACCTCCCGGCCCGCCAGCTGACGCCGCATCACCTCGGCGGTCGACTGGTGCAGCCGGATCTCGACGCCGGGGTGCGCGGCCCGGAAGGCGGACAGCAGCGACGTGAGGGTCAGCAGCGTCTCGGCGGCGACCACGACCCGCCCCTGGTCCAGGCCCGCGGCGTCCGCCAGTTCGCGGCGCGCGTCGTCCAGCTCACCGAGCGCGCGCTCGACCCGGCGCAGGAAGGCGGCGCCGTACCGGTTGAGGCGCACCGAGCGCCCCTGCCGGTCGAAGAGCGGGACGCCCAGCTCCGCCTCCAGCCGGGCCACCGTCCGGCTCACCGCGGGCTGTGCGACCCGAAGTTCGGCCGCCGCCCGGCTGATGTGCTCGTGCCGGGCCACCATCCGGAACGTCCGCAGGGACGTCAGGTCCACGCCCGCTCCCGCTCAGACGGTGAGGCCGCCGTCGACGGGCAGGATCGCGCCCGTCACGAACGAGGCCCGGTCGCTGAGCAGCCACGCGGCCGCCTGTGCCACCTCTTCGGGGGCGGCCGCGCGGCGCAGCGGGGTGCGGGCCGTGAGCCGGTCGAGGACGTCCGGTTCGCGGGCGGCCCAGTCCTCGATCATGGCGGTCATGGTGGTGCCGGGCGCGATGGCGTTGACGCGGACGCCCTGGGGGCCGTACTCGACGGCGGCGGTCTGGGTGAGGCTGTTCACCGCCCGCTTGGAGGCGCCGTACAGACTCATTCCGGCGGACGGCTTCAGACTGCCGACGCTGCTGTTGTTGACGATCGCGCCGGTGCCGGCGGTGGCGGTGATCGCCCGTATCTCGGCGGCCATCGCCAGCCAGACGCCCCGCTGGTTGACGGCGGTGATCCGGTCGAAGTCCGCCAGGGGGATCTCGGCCAGCGGGGCGTGGCCGATGCCCATGCCCGCGTTGTTGAACGCGCCGTCCAGGCGGCCGTGGCGCTCGACGGCCGTGTCCACCGCCCGCTGTACGGCGTCCGCGTCCGCCAGGTCCGCGACGACGTGCTCGGCGCTGCCGCCCGCCGCCCGTATCTCCTCGGCCACGGCGGCCAGTTCCGGCTCCGTCCGTGCGGTCAGCACGACCGCGGCGCCTTCCCGTGCGAACAGCCGGGCCGCGGCGGCGCCGATGCCGCGCCCCGCCCCGGTGATCAGCAGGACCTTGCCGTCCAGCAGCCGGCCGCCGGCCGTGCCCGGCCGTTCCGTACCCGTCGTATCCGTCATGCCGATCATTGTGCCGGAGGCCGCGGGGGCGCTCCGCCGCGGCCGTGGTGACCGTCGTGCGCACCGCGGCATCCGCGTCAGGGAGCTGTGGCGGGGCGGCGGGCGCGGGCCCGCCGCCCCGCTCCGGCGTCAGCGTATGGTGACGTCGATGCAGGCGTAGAAGGCGTTGGCGGTGTCCGCGACGTTCCAGACGGCGAGCACCTTCTGCTTGCCCTTGATGCCCTGGAAGTTCACGTTGTGGGTGACCGTGGCGGGCGGCTTGGCCCCGTGGTCGTTGATCTCCGCGATCTTGCGTCCGCCGATGAAGTACTGCCAGGTGCTGGTGCGGTGCTGGGCGGTCAGCCGCCAGGTGAAGTTCTGGGAGCTGCCGACCGGGGTGGCCTTCCAGCCCTTGCTGTCGTCGTCGAGCTCACGGAACCGGGCGTTGCCGCCGCTGCAGCTCTTGAGGCCCTTGGGCCCCTCGACGCTCTGCGGCTCCCATTTGATCTCTCCGCAGGAGACGGTGCCCGCCGCACACTGCGCCTGCCGGCTGGCCGGGGCGTTCACATAGCCGTGCGCGCTGGCCGAACCGGCCGGCAGGGTGACGACGAGGAGCGGGGCCAGCGCGGCGCCGATGGCCGTGGCGATCTTTCTCTTCTGGTGCATGTCGACTCCTTCACGGTGGAGGCCCGGCGCAGGGCAGACGGGTACCGGCGCGGGTGCGCCGTACGTCCGTGTTGCGGGGGCCTCGCGGGTGGGGGTGGGTGACGCGAAGGGGTGGTGCCGACGCGCGGGGACCACGGCCGCCCCGGTGTGCAGTGCCGACTCCGTGGGGAGGAACGGGTTCCCGCTCGTCAATTGGTCTAGACTTTACCGACGGGCAGGCCCGGGTCAAGAGTCTGGACATCAACTTATCCCGCCACAGAGGCCACTTGGGACCCATGTGACGCTTTTGCGTCACACCTTGGGGAGGTCGAAGTACCGGTTCAGGGAGGCGGCCAGCGCGAGGTCGCCGGACACCTTGATCTTGCGGGTGACGACCATCGTCACGGGGTTGCCGTTGCCCGACACCAGCCGCAGGAACGCCGCGTCGCCCATGGTCAGCGTCAGCTGCGGCGCGGCGGTACCGGTGCCCTCGCGGACCGTGCAGACCCCGTCCGCGAGCGTGGTCTCGTACACCGCCTCCCACTCCCCGGTGATGTGCCAGCGGATCACCGCGCGCACCTGCCCGGCCCGGTCCGGGCGGAACTGCCGCCCCATCCGCCCGAAGACCTCGCCGAGCACCCGCTCCCGCAGCTCGCCGCGCGCGAGACCGGTGATCTCCTCGGTCGACAGCCCTTTAACGATCCGCGCGAACTCCTCGGGTGTGACGCTCGCGAAGTCGAGCTCGGCCAGCAGCGACCTGACGTCCCGTGCCACGGCACTCTCCTCATGACGGAATTCCTGATTCCAGCATGGTGCACGGGCGGCCCCGGACCGCGTCGCCCGGGGCCGCCCACCGGCACTCCCCTGCTGCCCCACCGGTCACATCCGGCCGCCGGGGCGAGGGCTTCGCGCCGTTCCCCGTACGGCTGCGGGCCCACGGGGATTGACGGCCCGCGTACCGGTTACCCGTCGCCCGTGCACCGCGCGGAGGCGGCCGTTCCGACGTACGCACCTCGCTCCCCCGCAGCGCGCCAGACCAGCGGCCGCGGCCGTCCGCACGGCGCACCCGCGGGAGGCGAGGCACCGGGAACAAGGAGCGCCACCATGTCCGGAAACCGGACCGTCCGCCGCGCCGCCCTGGCCGCCGCCCTGTCGGCCCTCGCCGTCACCGCGCCCGCCGGGGCGAGCGCCACCGCCGCGCCCGCCCCCGCGCCGGCCGGCGACCGGGCCGACGTGCCCGCCCGCAGCGGCAGTACGGAATCGGCCGTCGACCGGGTCGCCGACTTCTACGGCGGCTACCTCGACGCCGTGCACGACGAGGGGCGCGGCGCGCTGGCCGAGGCGCTGCGCACCCACTACCTGACCCCCGAGCTGCGGGCGCGCCTGGCGGACTGGGAGCGGCGGGAGCACGCGGACGGCGTGACACGCGCCCAGGACGCCCCCAGGGCCTGGCGCGTCACCTACAACGACAGCGCCATGGGCCGCGCCTGGACCCGGGTCCGCCTCACCTTCGGCAGCGCCGCCCAGCCGCGGTACACCCACCTGCTCGTCACCTCCGACCTGAACACCCTGCGCATCACCGACATCCGGCCGGACACGGAGCAGTAGCCGTCCGGGGGCGGCCCTGCCGCATGACCGGTCACGCACGGCCGTGGACACAGCCGCCGCGCCGGGCCCGCGCTGTGCGGCGCGTACCCGGCGCGACGTCCCCCGAGAGCCGGTGTCAGCAGTTCAGGTAGGCGACGTGGATCCACACCCCGGTGCGGCCGCCCCACAGGTCGCCCATGATCCAGTTGCCCTGCCGCCCGCGTGCGTTCATCTTCTGACCGGCGTTGACCTTCCCCAGGACCGGGAAGTTCTCACCGGGCCCGCCGCGGAAGTTGACCCCGTTGTCGTTGACGGTGCACACCGGGGCGGCGGCCTGCCGGGCGGCGTGCGACGCGGCGGCGGCACGCTCCGGCTGCGCGGCGGCGTGGGCGGCGCCGGTGGTCGCGACGAGCGTCCCGGTCGCCGCGGTGGCGACGGCCAGCTTGGCGAGCGTCCTGGTGACTGCGGTCCTGCGCATGGTGCTGTCCTTCCGGTTCGTACGGTCCCCGCTGTGTGCGGTGGGCGCTGCCGTTGCCGTACAGCTGCCTGCCTTGCGTGCTCCACGGTGCCCCGGACCGGACCGCCGCGGTACCTGACATCTGTCAGGGCCGCGGCAACGTCGCAGGTCAGCAGGGGTCAGCGGGAGTACTGGGCGAGCTGTCGGGTCACCCGGTCCACATAGCCGCGGGTACGGGCGGGCACGCCGCCGGTGTCCAGGACGACCCGGCTGCTGGTGCGGTAGCCGGCCGCGATCAGCGCGGGCAGGTCGTGGCGCAGCCCGCCGGCCTTGAAGCGCTGGCCCAGCCAGCACAGGTAGGAGCCCATGGAGGCGATGGCGTCGGGCGGTGACCAGTAGTCCTTGCGGCCGTCGTGGTCGCCGTCCACGGCCCAGGCGCGGAAGACCGAAGGGGTCCACATCGCGATGCCGTACTCGTCCTTGCGCCGCGCGCGCGGGTCGAAGCCGCTCTCCGTCTTGAGCATGGCGGCGATCAGGGCGGGCGTCACCTCTTCCTCCGCGCAGCGCTCCGCGGCCCGGGTGATGTACGTCCGCAGAGCGCGCGGCACGTCGGAATCCTCCGGCAGCGCACCGGCGATGGAACCGGTGGCGGGCGGTGTGGCCGACGACGACGCACCGGCGGTCGGCGGGCCGGTCCGGCCGTCGGAGGCCAGCAGTACACCGGCACTTCCGGCCAGGGCGAGCAGCGCGGCGCCGGTGGCCAGCAGCGCTGGTCGGCCTGCGCGGCGCCGGGCGCCGGGCGCGTCACACAGCCGCTGCACACGCCGGGACAGCTCCGCGGCGGTGTGCCGGGCCCGGGACGCGTGGCCGGGCAGCAGACAGTCACCGATCAGTTCCCGCCACCCCGGCGGCAGTTGTCCGTCCAGCCGCAGGGGCGCGCCGCCGCGCGCGTACGTCTGGGCCGCCAGGGCACGGGCCCGCGCGGTACGGCCGGGGAAGGGGTGCCGGCCGCCGGTGAGCACCTGGTGGGCCAGCACGCCGTACGCCCAGATGTCGGCCGTGGGGCGCACCGTCGCACCGCGCTGCCCGGTGCGCTGCGACCACCACTCGGGCGGTACGTGGTCGAGCGAGCCCAGCGGCGGCACGTACGCGTGGCTGCCCTCCAGTTCGGCGGTGAGGCCGAAGTCGGCGAGCCACGCCGTGCCGTCCGGGGCGAGGAGGATGTTGGCCGGTTTCAGGTCCCCGTGCACCCAGCCGCGCCCGTGCAGGTGGGCCAGCCCGTCGGCGACCCCCCGCAGGAGGTGCGGCCCGTCCGGCAGCGGGCGGCCCGCCGCGTCGGCGAGCAGGTCCCGCAGGCTGCGCTCGGCCCGGTCCATGACGAGGGCGGTGAGCCCGTCGAGCGCGGGGTGGTCCGGGTCCTCGACGGTGAGCGCGGCATGGGTCCGGACGACGTTCGGGTGGTCGGCCTCCAGGCTGAAGCGCACCTCCCGGCGGACCAGTTCGGCCATCCAGGCGCGCTGGCCCGGTGCGAGCAGATCGGTCCGCAGGAGCTTGACGGCGGCCGGGCGGCCGTCGCCGGTGTGCTCGGCGGCGTACACGCTGCCCCAACTGCCCGCCCCGATGGGCCCGGTCAGCCGCCAGTCGCCGATCCGGTAGCCGGGCCGGACGCCGGGCGGCGGGGTGGCACTCGTTCCGTCCATGGCGGTCCGCCGTCAGCCCGTCCCGCGCCTCACCGCCTGCCGCCCGGGGACAGCAGGGCGAGGTGCTCCTCACGGATCAGGTCGAAGCGCAGCGCGAAGGCGACGAGTTCGTCGCGCTTGCCGCCGCCGCGGGCGTCCGGCTCCGCCGGGTCGCCGGCGCGCAGCCGCAGTTTCACCGAAGTCAGGTAGTCGATGTGGTAGTTGACGGCCGAGCGGGTCAGCCCCCGGCAGGTCTCCAGCGGGCGCAGCCGCTCCAGCACGTCGCCGACGCCCGGCACGGCTCCGCTGGAGGCGTGGCGCAGCCGGGGTTCGCACAGGGCGAGCAGCACCAGGAAGTACTTGGCGGTCGGGTCGAGCGCGAAGGGGCTCGCCGTCGGCTCTCCCACCCCGTCGTACGGTTCGCCGTCCAGGTACGCGTGTTCCGGCGCGAACACCTTGAAGGACGCCTCGCCGCGCGTCGCGGGCAGCAGGACCCGCGAGAACTCGAAGGGCACCGGGGCCCCGAGCCGGCCGGGGGCGACCTTGATGTGCTCCCCCGCGCCCTCCATGTTCTCCACGACATAGGTCACCGCGTGGCTGAAATTGGACAGCCGCCAGTAGTCCTCGGCGGCGGTGAGCTGCCCCGCCAGGCGCGAGACGCCCGGGTCGGCGAGCGGCACGGCCACCGGGGCGCCCGGCGAGCCGCGCCCGAAGTCCGCGGTGTCCCCCGGCCCGAGCCGCAGCAGCCGTGGCCTGCCGCGGCGCCCGTCCGGCGCCCGCTCCGCCGCCTCGGGCAACTCGACGATGACGGTGTCCACGCCGCTCCCCCGTTCCTGCCGTTCCGCCCCGGTCCTTCCAGCCGTACCACGTGCCGTGCCCGGCGTCCCGTGCCGACAGGGCGGTGGTTCCGGCCGATCCGGCCTGCCGCGGGGCCGGGGGCCGGAGCGGCCCGGCGTTCCCTGCCGTACGACGCGCCGGAGCACCGGGCCTGACGACACGTCCGGGGCTCCGGCCGCAGGTCAGAGGCCGGGCGTGGGATAGGTTCGTGCGACATTCCGTTCGCTTTGGAGGTCGCACAGATGCCCGTCGTAGTCGCCACGATCAGGACGAAGCCCGGCGAGCTGGAGGCGGCTCTCGACGTCTTCCGCTCGCACGCACCGGCCGTGCACGAGGAGGACGGCTGCCTGCTGTACGCGGTGCACGCCGGAGAGGACCGCGTGGTGGTCGTGGAGAACTGGGCGGACGGCGCCGCGCTGGACGCCCATTCCCGGGGTGCGGCGCTCGCCGCGATCGCGGAGGGGGTCGGCGGGCTGCTCGCCGCGCCGATGGATGTCGCCGTGCTGGACGCGGTCCCGATGGGCGACCCGGGCAAATCCACGCTTTAGGCACACTTCGCAGTACGGCCCCGGCAAAAGGCAGGCAAACAATGCGTCAATTCCTCGCCAGCGGGAGCCCGTCATTTCGGACGATGCGTAATTCTCGCCCGCGGCCGGCGTTCCGGAATGTCCGGCCGCGGCCGTCCGTACACCTTCCCGATGGCCCCGCACCCCACTGACCGGCCATTCCCATGACTCGCCGACCGCCGTCCGGCAGGTGCGCGACCTGCCGGTTTCCGCCCGGAATTGCGGGCGGAAGGCGGTGCCGCGCGCCCGGACGCCCATCGCGGCCGGTCATTGTTGGCCGGATATCCCCGCCTCGGTAAAAGGCCCGCCAATGCGCGTTCGCATCAACTTGGAACCCTTGATCGACGACCGTTAGCATGGAAATGGTTGTCCGGGGCAACTAACTACCCGTCATGCCCCGGGATCTAGGAGGAATCACCTATGCCCGACACCGCGCACGACTTCCGCACCTACGTGGAGGAGAACCTCGACGCGCTGGGGGCCGACCCTGGGCGCGAGGCGCTGGTGCACCAAGGGCGACGCGTCACCGCGGGTGAGTTCCGCGCCCTCGTCCACCGCATGGCCCGCGCGATGCGGGGTCAGGGCATCGACCGCGGCCGGACCGTCACACTGCTCAGCGGCAACCTGCCCGAGACCATCGCCGCCCGCTACGCCGCCAACCTCATCGGCTGCCGGGTCAACCACCTCTACAACAAGCTCTCGGCCGACGTGCAGGCCACCATCGTCAAGGACGTGGAGACCGCCGCGCTCATCGTCGACCCCCGCTTCGACGACCGGGCCGCCGAACTGACCGCGCTGGCGCCGGTGGCGACCGTACTGTCCCTGGGCCCCGCGAAGACCGGCACCGACCTGCTGGAACTGGCGGCCGCCGAGAGCGACGAGCCGTTCCCGAGCCAGGCGCGGCCCGAGGACATCTGCACCATCCGCCACACCGGCGGCACCACCGGCCACCCCAAGGGCATCTGCACCACCTACGGGCAGGTGCGCACCTTCGTCGCCGACAACGACGAGGACGCGGGCGACGCCAAGGTGCTCTGGGAGCGCCCCGCCGGCCAGGAGGGGAACCGGCTGCTGGTGTGCACCACGCTGGCGCACGCGGGCGGCATGATGGCCGACGTCACGCTGCGCGAGCACGGACTCGTGGTGCTCCTGGAGGACTTCGACCCGGCCGAGGTGCTCGCGACCATCGAGCGCGAGCGGATCACCCACCTGTTCCTGCTGCCGCCGCTGCTGTACCAGCTCACCGACCACCCCGACGCGGCCACCACCGACACCTCCAGCCTGCGCTGCCTGACCTACGGCGGCTGCCAGTCCTCGCCCGCCCGCATCGCCGACGCGATCCGGCGCTTCGGCCCGGTGCTGGTGCAGTTCTACGGACAGAACGAGGCCGGCGGGATCAGCGTGCTGCCCGCCGAGGACCACGACCCGGACAACCTGGAGCGGCTGCGCTCGGCCGGCCGCATCCTGCCCAACGTCGAGGTGGCGGTGCGCGACGAGGACGGCCGCGACCTGCCGCGCGGAGAGCACGGCGAGATCTGCATCCGCTCGGCGAGCATCATGCAGGGCTACTGGAAGCAGCCGGAGCTGACCGCCGAGGTGCTGCGCGACGGCTGGCTGCACACCGGCGACATCGGCTTCCTGGACGACGACGGCTACCTGACCATCGTCGACCGGATCAAGGACATGATCGTCGTGGTGGGCGGCCACGTGTACACCACCGAGCTGGAGGACCTGCTCAACTCGCACCCGGGCGTCCTGCAGAGCGCCGTCTTCGGCGTGCGGGACGCGGACCGGATGGAGCAGGTGTACGCGGCCGTGGTGCCCGCCGCCGGCCGGAGCGTGGACGCGGAGCAGCTGCGCGCGATGGTGCGCGAGGCGCGCGGCGCGATGTACGAACCGGCCCACATCGAGTTCGTCGAGCAGCTGCCGCTGACGGACGCCGGCAAGCCGGACAAGAAGCAGCTGCGCGCGCAGGCGACCCGTACGGCCGCCTGACCCGCGGGGACGGCCGGACCGGCCCACTGCCGCTCAGAGGCGGGGGCCGGTCCTTCGTCTGCGGCGGGGCCGGTCCTGGCCCGGCCCCGCTCCGGCGGGCCCGCCGGGCAGCCACCCGGAGCAGCGCGTCATGCGTCCGCACCCCGCCCCGCCTACGCTCGGTACGGAGATCGTCACCGAGGCGGCCCGGCCGGGCCGCCCGTCCGCGAGCACAGGCACGGAGGCTCACCCATGCCGGAGCTGTTCATCGGGGGTCAGTGGACCGCCGCGGCCGACGGGGAGGTGCGCGAGATCCGCTGCCCGGCGGACGGCACGCTGGTCGCCACCGTCGACGAGGCGGGCGCCGTGGACGCGGCGGCCGCGGTCACCGCGGCCCGCGCGGCGTTCGACGACGGGCCCTGGCCGCACACCCCGGCCGCGGAGCGCGGGGCGCTGCTGCTGCGCGTCGCCGGTCTGCTGGAGCGCGACAAGGACACGTACGCACGGGCCGAGTCCCTGGACACCGGCAAGCGGTTCGTGGAGAGCCGGTACGACATGGACGACATCGCCGGCTGCTTCCGCTACTTCGGCGATCTCGTGGCGTCCGGCAACGACGGACGGGTGGTGGACACCGGGCAGCCGGAGATCGACAGCCGGGTGGTGCACGAGCCGGTCGGCGTCTGCTCGCTGATCACACCGTGGAACTATCCGCTGCTCCAGACGGCCTGGAAGGTGGCCCCGGCCATCGGCGCGGGCGACACGTTCGTCCTCAAGCCCAGCGAGCTGACCCCGCACACCGCGATCCTGCTGATGCGGACGCTGGTCGAGGCCGGGCTGCCGGACGGGGTGGCCAACCTGGTGCTGGGCGCGGGCGCCGCCGTCGGCGCGCCGCTGACCAGCGACGAGCGGGTGGACCTGGTGTCCTTCACCGGCGGGCTGGTCACCGGGCGGAGCATCATGGCCGCCGCCGCGCCCACCGTCAAGAAGATCGCGCTGGAGCTGGGGGGCAAGAACCCCAACCTGGTCTTCGCCGACACCGACTTCGACACCGCCGTCGACTACGCGCTGATGGCGGTGTTCCTGCACTCCGGGCAGGTCTGCTCGGCCGGTGCGCGGCTGCTGGTGGAGGACACGCTGCACGACGACTTCGTGGACGAGGTGGTGCGCCGGGCGCGGGCGATCCGGCTGGGCGGGCCGTTCGACGAGGACGCGCGCAGCGGACCGCTGATCTCCGCGGAACACCGCGACAAGGTGGAGAAGTACGTGGCGGCCGGGCTGGCCGAGGGCGCGGTGCTGCGCTGCGGCGGCGAACGCCCCGACGACCCCCGGCTGCGGGACGGCTACTACTACCTGCCGACGGTGCTGGACGAGTGCTCCCCCGGCATGTCCGTGATCCGTGACGAATCGTTCGGGCCGGTGCTGACCGTGGAGCGGTTCCGTACCGAGGAGGAGGCGGTGGCGCTCGCCAACGACACCGTCTACGGGCTGGCCGCGGGCGTGTGGACGCAGAGCGCGGAGCGCGCGCACCGGGTGGCCGCCCGGCTGCGGGCCGGCACCGTGTGGATCAACGACTTCCATCCGTACGTCCCGCAGGCCGAGTGGGGCGGTATGAAGCAGTCCGGCATCGGGCGCGAGCTGGGCCCGGCCGGGCTCGGGGAGTACCAGGAGGCCAAGCACATCTGGCGCAACACCGCGCCCCGGCCGCAGCGGTGGTTCGAGTGAGCGGCGGCACGGGGCCCGCGGCGGGCGGTTCGGCGAACGGGGGCGGACAGGGCGACGGCGTGGACACCGCGCCGGCCGCGGAGACCGAGACCTCCAGCGACGACGACTCGCTCGCGGAACTCGGCTACAAGCCCGAGCTGAAGCGCACCCTCGGCAACTTCCACACCTTCGCCGCCGGCATCAGCTACATCTCGATCCTCACCGGCACCTTCCAGCTCTTCTACTTCGGCGTCAACCACGGCGGTCCCGCCTACTGGTGGTCCTGGCCGATGGTCTTCTGCGGCCAGCTGATGGTGGCCCTGTGCTTCTGCGAGATGGCCGCCCGCTATCCGGTGGCCGGCTCGGTCTACAACTGGTCGAAGCAGCTCGGCGGCCCGCACGTGGGCTGGCTCGGCGGCTGGATGATGATGACCGCGACCATGGTGTCGCTGGCGGCCGTGGCGCTCGCCTACCAGGTCACGCTGCCGCAGATCTCCTCGTTCTTCCAGTTCATCGGGGACGGCAGCGGCCGGACCGACCAGGCCGCCAACGCCGTGCTGCTCGGCGCCGTGCTCGTCGTGTTCACCACGCTGGTCAACGCGTTCGGGGTCAAGCTGATGGCGCAGATCAACTCGGCCGGGGTGGCCATCGAGCTGATCGCGGCCCTCGCGCTGATCGTGCTGCTGGCCGCGCACATCACCCGCGGCCCGGGCGCGGTGACCGAGACGTACGCGCTGGGCCGGGGCGAGTCGCTGGGCTACCTCGGCGCGTTCCTGACCGCCTCGCTCGCCTCCGCCTACGTCATGTACGGCTTCGACACGGCGTCCTCGCTCGGCGAGGAGTCCAAGGACCCCGGCCGCAACGCGCCGCGCGCGATCCTGCGGGCCCTGTTCGCCTCGTTCCTCATCGGCGGGCTCATCCTGCTGTTCGCGCTGCTGGCCACGCCCGATCTGCACGACAAGCGGCTGGCCGTGGACGGCCTCCAGTACGTCGTGCTGAGCGCGCTCGGTACGACCATCGGCGACATCATGCTGTGGTGCGTGGTCATCGCGATCACGGTGTGCGCGCTGGCCGTGCACACCGCCGGCATCCGGCTGGCGTTCGCCATGGCCCGGGACACCAATCTGCCGGCCGCCTCGCTGCTCGCCCGGGTCAGCCCGCGCTTCCAGACCCCGGTGGCGCCCGCGGTGATCATCGGGTGCATCGCGGTCTGCATCCTGCTGGTCAACGTCAACCAGCCGCAGATCTTCTCGGTGATCACCAGCATCGCCATCATCATGATCTACGTGGCGTACCTGATGGTCACCGTGCCGATGCTGGTACGGCGGCTGCGCGGCCAGTGGGAGCCGGCCGCGGGGAAGTTCTCGCTGGGCCGGTTCGGGCTGCCGGTCAACATCCTCGCCGTGCTGTGGGGCACCGCCATGGCCACCAACCTCGCCTGGCCGCGCGCCGAGGTCTACAACGCGAACGGGCCGCAGCACTGGTACCTGCGCTGGGGCGCCTTCCTGTTCGTCGGCATCGTCGCCGTCGGCGGCTTCACGTACTACTGGTTCGTCCAGCGCAAGCGCACCTGCGTCCTGGCGGGCCACGCGGCCGAGACGCCGGAGGACCCGGCGAACCCGGACGGGTCCGAGGACCCGTCCGCTCCCGCGACGCCGTGACCCCTCCGGAGCCGGCCGCGCCATAGTCGCGCCCTCCGCACCGTGCGGCATCCCTCGCCCGCGGGTTCCCTCGGGGAGCCCGCGGGCCGCGCCGTACCCGCACAGGTAAACGGAATTTCGCATTCCGCCAGCTCGGCGCACTCCTGTACCAATCTGTGACACAAATATCCGTTTCTCCAGGCAACCGATCATGCGGCGCATGCCGTCTGGATGGTCGGCGGTTGCCGCAACCGGCTCCGGCGGTCCCGTGACCGCGCCGGGGCCGCGGTGGTGCCCGCCACAGCCAGTTGTGTTGCTTCGGAGGGAACCCCACGTGCACGTCAGATCAGCCCGTCGCACAGTCCTGCTGTCCGCCACCCTGGTGGGAGCCGCGCTGCTGACCGCGTGCGGTGCGGACGGCGGCTCCCAGGCGTCCGACAAGCCGGCGGCGAAGGTGACCGTGACGCCGGCGGCGGGCAGCAAGTCGGCCGAGCTCGGCTCCCCTATATCCGTGAAGGTCAGCGGCGGCAGTCTCACCTCCGTCGAGGCCAAGGACGAC